>PNKF01000080.1 GCA_013822285.1 Gemmatimonas sp. | reverse complement strand
CCGCAGCGCCTCGATCGGATCCAGTCGCGCCGCGCGCCGCGCCGGCAGCACGCCGAACACGATGCCGATCGCCACGGACACCAACACGGCCACCAGCGTGTACGCGAACGGCGGCGAGGCATCGATGCCGAGCAGCTTGGTGACCAGTTGCCCGGCACCGAGTCCCACGACGATGCCCACGATGCCACCGATGCCGGTGAGCGTCGCCGCTTCGATGAGGAACTGCACCGCAATGTCGCCGCGCGTCGCACCCAGCGCCTTGCGGATGCCGATCTCCCGCGTGCGGTCCGTCACCGAGACCATCATGATCGCCATCACGCCGATGCCGCCGACCAGCAGCGCCACGGAGGCGAGCACCAGCATCACCACGAAGAACACCCCCGTGAGCTGGTTGAAGATCTCGAGGATCTGGTCCTGGGTGACGAGGTCGAACGAGTTGCGCTGCGCCGGTCGCAGGCGCCGCAGCTCGCGCAGCGCGATCGTCACCGCTTCCTGCGCCGCCGCCACCGTCACGCCGGGTCGAGGCTTCACGGGAATCCACAGCCCGTTGGTGCGATCGATCTGGAACTGTGCGTCCAGCAGTCGGAACGGAATGATCGCGCCCGTCTCGGATCCTTGTGGCGCGAAGATATTCTCGGGCGGCTGATACAGCCCGATGACCTCCATCGGCCGGCTGCCGACTTGGATCGTCTTGCCGATCGGATTCACGCGACCAAACAATTGCCGCGCCATCGCGTCCTGCACGACGATCACGCTGGCACCGCTCGTCACTTCGGCACGCGTGAACCAGCGGCCCTCGGTGAGCTCGCCGCCTTGAATCGACGTGAAGCCGGCGTCGGCGCCGAAGATGCTCGTCGGCTGCGTGCGCTCACTGCCCACGGACAGGCGCTGCAGCGTCTGGCCCCAGAGCGAGGCATAGCCCACTTCAGGCAATCGGGCGATGACCGCCGCTTCCTCGGGCTCGAGGTCTGGACGGATGCGGACGTACGCCGGCGGATTCTGCGGATTGATCGGCGTACTCGAGTACACCTTCAACACGTAGAACGTCGTCGGGCCCGCGATCTCGACGGTGCGGATGATCTGGCTGCGCAGCCCTTCCACCAACGAGGCCATCGTCATCACCGTCGCCACGCCGATGACCACGCCAAGGATCGTGAGGGCGCTGCGCAGCTTGGCCACGCGCAGCGTGTCCATCGCGATCGCGATGTTCTCCTTGTACTGCTCGAGTAGTATCCAGAGCCGGCGCATCATTCCGCCCGCATCGCGGTCACGGGGTCGAGCCGCGCCGCCCGCCGCGCCGGATACACGCCGAAGATGATGCCGATGCCCGCACCCAATCCCAGCGCGACCGCCACCGACCACCAGGTGATGCGCGCCGGCAGCGGCGACACCGCCGACACCAAGAACGCGAAGGCCCAGCCGGCCAGTACGCCGATCACGCCGCCCAGCGCGGACAGCATGACGGTCTCCACCAAGAACTGCCGCTCGATGTCCCGCGCTCTTGCACCCACCGCCTTGCGGATCCCGATCTCGCGCGTGCGCTCATTCACGGCCATCAACATGATGTTCATGATCACGATGCCGCCGACGACGATGCCGATGGCCACCACCGCCGGAATCACCGCAAACAGGATGCGTGTGAGATTCTTCCAGAAGCTCACCAGCGCATCGGAGGTCTCGATCGAGAAGTCGTTGTCCTCGCCGGGCCGCAGGCGGTGCGCCAGCCGCATCGCCTCCTCCGCGCGCCCCATCATCGCGCCGACGTCTGCTGTATCGGACACCTTCACGGAGATGGTCGTCGTCAGGCGACGTCCGTACTGCATCTCGAAGCGCGTGATCGGCAGCAGCACGTAAGCATCGAAGCTCTGGCCCAGCACGCGGCCCTTGGGTTGGTTCACGCCCACGACTGTGTAGCGCTCGCCGGCCACGCGCACTTCCTGCCCGATGGGATCCACCGTCTCGAACAGCTTCTCGGCCAACTCCGTGCCGAGCACCGTCACCGCCATGCGCTGCGACACGTCCACGTCCGAGATCGGCCGTCCCTTCAGGATCGTGTAATCCTGGACGATCTGGTACTCTGGCGTGATGCCGAAGACGAAGATTCCCCCCACGCTGCGGCCGCGCCAGAACACTTCCGTGATGGGGGTCGGCCAGCCCGACTGTCGCGACACGGCGATCGCATCCGGCAGCGCCGCGCGCACGACCTCGGCGTCCTGCGGCGAGATCTTCGGGCGCTTGCGGATGCGCGACATCAACTCGTCGTCGATCAAGCCGACCTGAATCGGCGAGCGGCGCACCTGGAAGGCATTCGTGCCGACCATCGCGTCGGCGATGTTCTCCTTCACGTAGGCGTTCATGCCCTGGATGATCGCCACCACCGCGATCAGGAACGCCACGGACACGATGATGCCGAGCAACGTGAAGAACGTCCGCAGGGGATTGCCGCGGATCTGCGCGAAGGCGATGCCCACTACGTCGCGATGCTTCACGCCTGAAAGTTAGCGGTGGCGCTCGGCGGGCGAAGTCGGCGTTTCCAGCAGTTCGGCGATGCGGCGCATCAGGTCGTCGGTGCTGAAGGGCTTCGCGATGAACGCTGCGTCCGTCAGGTCGGCATCCGGCAGGGCCGCCGACGAGGTGTAGCCAGACATGAACAACACGGGGATGCCCGGCACCCGGCGCCGCACCTCTCGCGCCAGCTCGACGCCGCCCATGCGCGGCATCATCACGTCGGTCACGAGCAGGGACGGGGGTTCGTCGTTCGTCGCCATAGCGTCTAACGCGGCCACCCCGTCCTCGCCGGCCAGCACCCGGAACCCACGCGCCGCGAGCATACGGCTGACCAGCGTGCGGATCGACGGTTCGTCTTCGGCAATGAGCACGATGCTGCCCAGCCCGGTGAGCGCGCCGCTGCCCCGCGCTGGCGACGAACGCTCGTTGCCGGCAGGCAGTCGGATCGTGAAGGTCGTGCCTTCGCCCGGCGTCGAGCTGACGCGGATCGTACCCCCGGCGTTCTCGACGATCCCGTGGCAGACCGCCAGCCCCAGCCCCGTGCCTTGCCCCACGCCCTTGGTGGTGAAGAACGGCTCGAAGATGCGGTCCAGCGTCTCACGGTCCATGCCGATGCCGGTGTCCTGCACCACCAACTCAACGAATGGTGCCGGCGGAACCGCATCGCCGGCGGCGGCTTCCACTGCCTCGATGCGCGTTGCTCGCAGCGTCACGATGCCACCCGCCGGCGTAGCATCCCTAGCGTTGACGATCAGATTGACCAGTAACTGTTCCAGTTGGCCAGCGCCCAGGCGGACGCTGCCGAGGTCCGGGGCGACGTCGACGATCAGCTGTCGGTCGGCACCGATCAGGCGCCGCAACATCGCTTCGGATTCCGCGATGCGCGGCGCGACGTGCACGGCCCGCGTCTCGAGCATCTGCCGACGCGCGAACGTCAGAAGCTGACGCGTGAGGTCGGCGGCGCGCAGCGCCGCGTGCTCCGCTTCGGCCAAGGCCCGGTCCATGGGCGAGCCCTTCGCGAGATCCGCGCGCGTAGCCTCCAAGTTCCCGAGAATGGCGGTGAGCAAGTTGTTGAAGTCGTGTGCCACGCCTCCGGCAAGCTGCCCCAAGGAGTCGATGCGCTGCGCGCGTTCGAGTGCGCGCTCGAGACGGCGACGCTCCTCGGCCTCGAATGCACGGGTCGCCACGTCCGCGACCGATCCGATGAACGCAAGTTCCTCGGCGCTGTAGCCTTGTTCCCGTCGCACCACCACGAGCACGGCCGCCTCGCGGGGACTCGCCCGCAAGGTCGTGCTGTAGGCGGCGGGGTCGCCGAGCACCTCGTCGAGCGCGATGGGGTGTGGTAGCGAGCCCGAACCGGCGTCGAAGGCCGCCAGCGTCGCGGCCCGTTCGCCGCTGCCGCGCCAGACGCCGCAGAAATCTGCTTCCAGCGCCTCCGCGGTCATCCGGACCAATGGTTTGATCGCGCGCACGACATCACCGCTCGCGATGTGATCGGCTTCCGATTGCAGGAAGCTGCGCAGGCGCGCGTCGAGGGCGCGCACCTGCTGGCGCAGCCTCGCATCTTCGGCGACCACGATGATCAGCTCGGCGTCCTCATCCGTGGCCGATTGCAGCGTAAGTTCGGTGGCCCGCAGCGATCCATCGCGCCGTCGCAGCCATGCCGAGAGGTGCACGCGTGGCGCGGAGTGCGAGCGCAAGTCGCGCACCAGCGCGTCCAGCCGCTCCGCCGTGGTACCAGACAACAGCGCGTCGAGCGCGAGGTCGCGGATGGAGTCCGGATCGTGGCCGAGCCCCTCGCGCGCGCCACGATTGGCCTGCAGCAGACGACGCGTGCGGGCGTCGAAGACGAAGATCTCATTGGCCGACTCGTCGAGAATGCGCCCGAAGCGCTCGGTGAGGTTCTCGCGCTTGCGCGACTCCTCCGCCGCACGCTCGCGCAGCACCGCCGTCATCGCGTTCAAGTGCTCGCCCAGTCGTCCGAGCTCGTCGGCATGGCGCACCTGCACCTCGGCCGAGAGCTCGCCCGCGGCCACACGCTGCACCACGCCTTCCATCTCGCGCACCGGCAGGTATAACCGCCGGCGCGTCAGCCAGGCGCCGATACCGAAGAGCAGCAGGCCGACGGCGCCCCAGGGTAGCGTCCAACGCTGCAAGCGTTCGACTTGCGTGAGCAGTCGCTCCTGCTGCTCGAGCACACCGGCCAGCGCCGATCGCTGCGCCCGCGACAGCAGCCGCGTCGCCGAGTCCGACAGGATGCCCGAGCGACGGAGCGCTTCGATGGCGGGCTGCATCTCGCCGATGCCGATGGCCCGCTCGGCGTCGAGCAGCTGCACGGCAATCGCCGACTCCAACTCTGCGGCATCCGCCAGGAGCAGCCGCATGTCGATCGGCACGTCCGAGCGTTCGATGGCGGCGCGAATGACCGCCCCGCGGTCGAGCAGCGCGAGCACCGTGTCACGCAGCACGGCCGGATCCGGTCGCGGCGCGCCCGGCACGAACGGGGGCGCCAGCCGCGCGAGGTCGCGACGCGCATCATGCAGCCGCGCGAGGTTCTCATGAATGCGGTCGTGATCGGTGAGCACGTCGCGCGCGCGGCCGCGCACGCTGGTGGCGGCAGGCACGAGCACCACGACGACCTGCACGGCCAACACCGCGACATAGGCAAAGCTCAAGACCGCCGCGGACAGCAGCAGGCTGCGCAGGGAGAGGGTGGGACGCACCAACTTCATCGCGCGAGCAAGAGGGTCGAGGCTGCCGACGTGACACGCGTCATGTACAGCGGACGCGCCGCATTCGGTGCAAAGCTGATGGGACCGATGATGCCGTCGAACGCCGGACGGTCGACACCGATTTCACGTAGATATTCCATCACCTCGGCGCGCGAACGCGCGCCGCTGCGAACCGCCGCTGCGGCCAGTCGGGCCGCATCGACGAACACCGCATCGCCGTGGCGCGGGATGCGTCCCGTGGCCACTTGGTACGCAGCGACAAACTCGCGCGAGGCCGCACCGGGCAGCTCGGGATGCCAAAAGGCCACCATGTACGTGCTGTCGGCAGCAGCTCCAGCGATACGGCGAAACGCGACGTCCAGATACACGCCGTCGCCCGTGATGATCGCCAGCTCGGGCCATTGTGCGCGCAGCGCCCCAATGAAGCACGCCGCTTCCTCCGTCCGCTGCGCCAAGGCTACGGCATCGGGCTTCCCGCGCTGCTCGAGTGCCGTGACGAGTCCGGCATAGTACGCACGGCCGGCGCCGTCGTTGCAGGATTGCAGTAAACGCACGGCGGTGCGTTCGCGCAGCGTCAGGCCACGCGATTGCGCGGCCGCAGTGATGCCGGCCGCTAAGCCGATGCCGTACTCGTCGGGCACGTGATACACCGCGATCGAGCGCGCCCCGAGGGCCGAGTCGGCGAAGCTCGCGATGAATGCGCCCTGCACGGAATCGTTCGCGGCCATGCGGAACAGGTGCGCGCCCGAGTGGTCCAGCAACTGACTCGTGGCAGTCGGGATCAACACGGGGAGCCCGGCCTCCGCGTATATCGGTGCCACCTGCAGGGCTTCGCGACTGCCGCCGGGGCCGACGATGACGAGGACATCGGGATTATCGGAGAGCACTTGGGCGCGGCGGACCTCGGCGGCCATCGGCGACGAGCCGAAGGCCTGCCAGCCGCCGTCCCGCGAGGCGAGGACCCGAATGCGCGGCCCTGCGATCGCCGCGCTGTCGCGATCGACCGTGGCTTGGACGAAACGCTCGAGCGCGTCATCGCCCCAGTTGTACGTAAAGCCGATCGCCGGCGACTCAGGCCCGGAATCGCAGGCCGTCGCCGCGGCGGTCGCGCCGGCGGCTAACAGCGCGATGAAGGCACGCGGGGCTCGCATGCCTGAACTATGCACACGCGGCGCTCGCCCCGTGAGGGGCGAGCCGTCACTCACTCGTGTCGCA
Organism: Gemmatimonas sp.; assembly: GCA_013822285.1. Lineage (GTDB taxonomy): Bacteria > Gemmatimonadota > Gemmatimonadetes > Gemmatimonadales > Gemmatimonadaceae > Pseudogemmatithrix. The sequence continues at coordinate 2,632 of PNKF01000080.1, read as the reverse complement.
GGGCCTCGACGGGGTCCAGTTTCGAGGCGCGCGTGGCGGGCAGCATGCCGAACGCCACACCGGTGAGCGCCGCACCGAGCAGCGAGGCCACGATGGCCCCAAGCGGGATGGACGCCGGGATCGTGGAGTTCGCGCGGATCACCCAGGCCAACAATCCGCCCAGTACGAGGCCGATCAACGCGCCCAGGGTGGTGAGCGTGGCCGCCTCGACGAGGAACTGCCAGAGGATGATGCCGCGCGTGGCGCCCAGCGCCTTTCGCACGCCGATCTCACGCGTGCGCTCCGTCACCGAGATCATCATGATGGCCACCACGCCCACGCCGCCCACCAGCAGGCCGACGGCCGAAAGGCCGAGGCCGACCATGAAGATCGCGCCGAAGAGCTGGTTGAAGGTCTCCATCATCTTGTCCTGCCCGACGAGATAGAACGAGTTCGGCTGGCTGGGCCGCAAGCCGCGCATGCCGCGTAGCGTGGCGGTCACGGCGTCCATCGCGTCGTCGCGCGAGGTCGTCGCGTGCGGCTTCACCATCACTAGCATGCCGCGCCGCCACACATCGAGCCGGCGCCAGGCCGTCATCATCGGCAGCACCATGCGCGGGGTGTCGGGGCCACGACCGTCCAGCGACTTGAGGAAGCCGGCCTTGGTGTGGTACACGCCGATCACCGTGAAGCGCGTGCCGGCGAGGTCGATCTCCTTGCCGATCGGATCGGAGTCGCCGAAGAGGTCGGTCGCGAGCTTCGCGTTCACCAGCGCCACGGTGGCGGCGCCGTCGTGCTCGCTCTGCGTGAACGTGCGGCCGGGGAAGATGTCCGCCTGGTCGGTGCGAATCCACTCCGGGCTCTGTGCATCGTAGCCCACGTTCTTCACGATCTGGTCGCGGTACGTCACCGTGCCGCCGCCCATGAGCCAGGCCATCGCGCTCTCGACTTCCGGCAGCTGCTGCACCGCGCGCCACTCGGCCAACGACACGCCGGGATTGCGACGATCGGGGCAGTCCACGGTGGGATTGCAGTTGTTGAAGCCGGGATTGCGACGGCGGATCTGGAAGGTCGCGGTGCCGAACTCATCCATGTCGGACTGGAACGACTGCTGGATGCCGTTCACGGTGGCGCCCATCGCCACCACGACGAACACGCCAATGGCCACGCCCGAGATCGTGAGCGCGGCACGCACCTTGTTGGCCTTGAGCGACTCGAGGGCCATCTTCACGCCCTCGAAGGTCATCGCCAAGCGGTCAATGAATCGCATCGATTATTCCTGGCGCAGGGCGGCGATGGGGTCCAGCCGCGAGGCGCGGCTGGCCGGATAGATGCCGGCGACGATGCCTACGCCGGCGCCGACGACCAGCGCGGCGACCAGCGACCAGGGGGCGACCGAGGCGGGCAGGGGCGTCACCGCCGCGATCAACTGCGCAATCGCGATGCCCAGCGCCGCGCCGATCGCCGCTCCGATCACCGACAGCGTCGCGGCTTCCACCAAGAACTGCGCGATGATGTCCTTCCGCCGCGCCCCGAGCGCCTTGCGGACGCCGATCTCACGCGTGCGCTCCGCCACGGCGACGAGCATGATGTTCATGATCACCATCGCGCCGACGACGAGGCCGATCGCCGGCAGCGCCGTACCGAAGAGGATCAGCTTGCCCTTGAGGGCATCGAAGAAGCTCAGCGCGGCGTCGGAGGTCTCGAGCGCGAAGTTGTCGGTCTCGCCCGGGCCCAGGCGGCGGAAGCTGCGCAGGGCTTCGTGCGCGACTTCCATGCCGTCGTCGAGGATCTCGCGGGTCGGCGCCTGCACGGTCACGCGGCCGATGTCGCCGCGCGGCCGGATCGTGCGCGCCAACGGCGACGAGTACGGCGCGATCACCATGCGATCCATCGAGAAGCCGAAGACCGAGCCCTGCGGCTCGATCACGCCGATCACTTGGTACACCTGGCCCCCGAGACGCAGCTCGCGGCCCACGGGATCGAGGTTGGGCCAGTAGTACTGGGCGATCTCGTCGCCGATGACGACGACCTTGTTGCCCGTGGCCATGTCCTGCGCATTGAAGGCACGGCCCGCCGAAATGCCGAACTTCTTGATCTCGAAGTAGCTCTCGTCCGTCGCGATCGCCTGCACCGACTGCGGGCGCGTGCCCGGGGCAAAGGCGTTCATGAAGTTCTCGTTCACGCGCGCGACGCGGAACTGCGGGCCCAAGGCCTCCGCCAGGATATCCGCGTCCGGCTGGTACACCCGCGGCCGGCGCAGGTACGCGCGCCACTCGTCGTCCGACTCGTTCGGGGTGAAGTTCGGAAAGCGACGGAGATCGAAGGTGTTGACGCCGATGATCTTCGCCGCGAAGTCATTCTCGACGTAGTCGCTCATGCCCTCGACGATGCTCACGACGGCGATGAGGAACATCACGCCGATCATCACGCCGATCAGGGTGAAGAAGCTCTTCAGCTTCTGCACCCTGATCTGCTGCAACGCGAGGCGTACCGCTTCGATCAGGGGCATTCGGTCATTCGTGTCGGAGGGCTTCGACGGGGTCGAGCTTGGCGGCGCGGGCGGCGGGGATCATCCCGAAGAGGATGCCCGTCACGGCGCTGGCAAGCAGGGCGGCCAGTACCGCGCCCGGCGGGATGCTGGCCTCGATGC
>PNKF01000079.1 GCA_013822285.1 Gemmatimonas sp. | reverse complement strand
TCAGCCAAAGTCAGTGGCGAAGATACCGCTCGCACCGCCGAAGCGCACGGCGGTCCGCCACGCGGTGCAGCACTCAGCGGCATCGCCGGCGGCGGCGACGGCCCGCGGGCTTGGCGCATGCTCGCCCTGCTGGCCGTAGCCGAGATGCTGGGCATGGCGCTGTGGTTCGCCGCCTCGGCCGCAGCACCGCAGCTCACGGCGCGCTGGGACTTGAGCCCGACGCAGGTCGGTGGCCTCGCAACCGCCGTCCAGCTGGGTTTCGTCGCGGGCACCGCGGTCAGCGCGCTGCTCAATCTCGCCGACCTGATTCCGGCGCGACGCCTGTTCGCCGTGTCCGCGGTGCTCGGGGCCGGCGCGAATCTCCTGTTGCTCGCGCTGCCCAGCTACTCTGGCGCCCTGCTGAGTCGATTCATCACCGGCGCGTTCCTCGCCGGGGTGTATCCGCCGGCGATGAAGATGGCGGCGACCTGGTTCCGCGCGCGTCGCGGCATCGCGATCGCGACGATCGTCGCGGCACTCACGGTGGGCAAGGCATCGCCGTATCTCTGGCAGGCGCTGCCGAATCTCACGTTGGCCACACCGATCATCGCCGCGTCGGTCTCGGCGCTCCTTGGGGCGCTGATCGTTGCCCTGTGGTGGAAGGACGGGCCGCACGCCTTCCCCTCGCGGCCATTCTCGTGGGGACTCATCGGCGAGGTGCTGCGCCAGCCGCGCTGGCGACAGGCCACGGGCGGGTATCTCGGACACATGGCGGAGCTGTACTCGTACTGGACCTGGATTCCCGCATTCCTCGCGGCGAGCGCTGTCGCGCAGCGTGGGGTCTCCACGGCAACCCAGTCGCCGTGGATTGGCATCCTCAGTTTCGCCACGATCGCCGTGGGTGCCCTGGGCTGCATCTGGGGCGGCGTCATGGGTGACCGCATCGGCCGCGCACGCATCGCCTCGCGCGCGATGCTGGCCAGCGGTGCCATCGCGTTCACGATCGGCCTCGCCTTCGGACGCAGCCCTTGGCTGCTCGGTGCACTCGCGCTCGCCTGGGGATTCTTCGTGATCGCCGATTCGGCGCAGTTCTCGACGCTGGTCACCGAGGCCGTGGAGCCGCATGCCGTCGGCACGGCGCTCACGCTGCAGACCTCGCTGGGGTTCCTGCTGACGACGATCACCATTCAGCTGATTCCGCCGCTGGTCGAGTGGGTGGGCTGGCAGGGCGCATTCGTCGCGCTGGGGATCGGCCCGATGCTCGGCGTGTACGCGCTACGCGGACTGGTGCGCGAGGAGCGGCGGGCGAGGGCCGTCGCATGACCGGCACACGCGGGTGAGGGCCATCGCATGACCGGCACGCCAGGAGCGCGACGTCTTGTGGGCACGAGCCTGCTCGCCGTCATGCGGGCCTTCGACGATGGCCGCGACCGCGCGGAGTTCTATCGCGGATGGCGCATGGGGCTGACGGCCGGCCTCTCGCATCCAATGATCTTGTCGAAGTCGCTCGCGCGCGGTGGGCTCGCGGGGCGAATCCGCGAGTACCTGCTGGCCGGCACCGAGCGCGGAGAGAGCATCGCCACGCTGGTGAAGCGCGCGCCGCATCTGTTTGAGCCCTTCGAGTCCGCGCTGTTGGCGATGGGCGAGGAGAGCGGACAGCTCGACCAGATGCTCACGCAGCTCGCCGAGTTCCACCAGCGGCAGTACAAGGTGATTCTCGCCGTACGGAAGTGGATGTCGTATCCGATGTTCGTGTCGCTATTCGCCGTGGTGGCCTTGCCGCTGCCGCTGGTGTTCCAGAACAGGGTGAACGCGTACTGGGTGGCGGTGGTCTCCGGCCTGCTCGTGTGGTTCGCCGCGGGCGGTGCGGTGCTGGCGCGGTTGGCGCAGCGCTACCAGCAGCGGCCGCAGTTCGTGCGGGCGCGTTTCGCACGGACGCTCTCGCTGTGCATCGGCGCGGGCCTGTCCCTACCCCGCGCGCTCTTGCTGGCTGGCGATGCCTCGGGCAGCCCCGCGTTGGCCAGTCATCTCCGACGCATCGGGGAGCGGCGTCTTGGAGCGCAGCCTGCCCTCGAGTCGCTGCGTGGCGCCCCGGTCATGACGCCGGAGTTGGAGGGGGCGCTTTTGGTGGCCGAGCGGATCGGGGACTACGCCGGGCCGGTGGGGCGCCTGGCCGACCTGTACGAGGACGGCTTCAAGTAGATTTCGAGGGTGAACCGTCCGGCTTCCCCGGCGCTGGGCGCGATTGCGCTCGCGACCTTCCTGACATTGGTCCCCATCACGCTGCTCGTCCCCGGGCTCACCGAGCTCGTGGTGGACGCGCACGGTGGGACGCGGTTCCAAGCGCACCTGTTCGTGTCGCTGAACCAGTTCGCGGGCATCGTCGCCGTGCCGGTGACCATGGCCCTGCACCGCCGATGGCCACACACGCGGCGTTGGGTGGTCGGCCTGCTGCTGCTCGACGCCGTGGCCTTCCTCGGAATGGGGGCGGCGAACACGCTGGCACAGCTGTTTGCGTGGCGTGCGCTGGACGGCATCGCGCACCTGCCGGCCGTCACCCTGTTGATGATCGCCGCGAATCGCTCCGGCGGTGAGCGCCGCGGGGCGTCCTTGGGTGTGGTGGCGGGTGCGTTGATGATCGGCGTGGCCGTCGGTGCGCCGCTCGGCGGCGTGCTCGTGGACGCCGATCGCGATCTCGTCTACACGGTGGGTGCCACGCTGCTCGTCACGGCGGCAGCCGCCGCGGCCTTTGTGCCGGCCAGCGCCTCTCCGGCGCGTGATCCGAACGCGCGATACCGCTGGGACCGCCGGCGCTTGGTGAGTTGGATGCCGCTGGCCTACGGATTCGCCGACCGCTTCCTCATCGGCATCTTCGTCTCCACGTTCACGCTCTTCCTCACCGAAGTGCACGGAGTCGGCGCGGCGACGCGCGGCATGTTGATGTCGCTGTTCTTGCTGCCATTCGCCGTGCTCTGCTGGCCGGCCGGCAAGCTCGCCGACCGCGTGGGCTGGTTCGGGCCCTTGGTCGCGGCGAACGTCACCTTCGGCCTCGTGTACGCCACCTACGGCTTCCTGCCGCTCTCGCTGCTCCCCGTGGCGATGATCGCCAGCGGTGTGCTCAGCGCGGGGATGTTCGCGCCCAGCTTGGTGCTGGTCAGCGATTTCGCGAAGCGCGGCGCGGGCGAAGGATTGTTCGGCAGCTTCCAGATTGCCGGATCCTTTGGCTTCCTCACCGGGCCCGTGGTCGGCGGCATCCTCGTCGAGACGCTGCGTGCGCCGAGTGGCGGGCCCGCCTGGGCGTGGATCTTCGCCGGCGTCGGCCTCTTGCTGTCCGTCGGTGGTGTAGTGAGCTATCGCGTGCTCGGTCCTGTGGCCAAGAGCGATCGATTGCCTGATCCGCCGGGACGGCATGGCGGCATCGTGAACGCGCCGCTCATCTCGCCAGACGTGGATTCGCGCGGCAATGCCCTGACTCGCAAGCTCGCCGTCGGCGCCATGCGCCTGCTCGGGTGGAAGTTCAGCGGCGAGCGGCTGCCCGACCAGAAGAAGTTCGTCATCATCGTCGCGCCGCACACCAGCAACTGGGATTTCTGCGTCGGCGTGATGGCGATGTATGCGATCGGCATCCGCGGCACCTTCTTGGGCAAGGACACGCTGTTCCGCTTCCCGCTCGGCATCGTGATGCGTTGGCTGGGGGGCATCCCCGTGGATCGCTTCAGCAAGCAAGACGTAGTGACGCAGACCGCTGAACTCGTCATCAAGCGAGAGCGTGTGATCATCGCCCTGAGCCCCGAGGGTACGCGCAAGCGCACCGAGCGCTGGCGCAGCGGCTTCTGGTGGATCGCGCACAAGACCCAGGTGCCCATCGTGCCGGTGGCGTTCGACTTCAAGACGCGTGAGATTCACATCTACGCGCCGTTCGAGACGACCGGCGATCCCGACCGCGACATTGCCGACCTGCGCACGCGGTTCCGTCCGGACATGGCCTTCGACCCGAGGAAGTACGTCGCATGAGCACTCGTCGAGATGTTCTCCGCACGTTGGGTGTCGCCGGTCTCGCGCTTTCGTTGCCCCGGAGCTTGCGTGCCATGACAGACTCCCCGCTCGCGGGACGCAGCGGCTTCGGCGACGTCGATCGCCTGGATGGTGTGGGCGTCCAGCTCTACACCCTGCGGAACGAGATGCGACGCGATCCCGAGGGCACGCTGGCGCGGATCGGCGAGATCGGCTTCAGCGAGATCGAGTGGTGGGGCGAGTTCGGCCGCACGCCCGAGCAGTTGCGCGCGTTGCTCGATCGCCATCGCCTGCGGGCGCCCGCCTGGCACCTTGCGCCCGAGCAGCTGGAGCCGGCGCGCCTCGACGCCACGCTGCGCACGGCGCAGGTCATGGGGCACAAGCATCTGATCGTCGCCTGGCTGCCGCCCGCCCAACGCAACGCGGACGGCTTCAAGCGGATCGGCGAACTGCTCAGCAACGCCGGTCGCCGCCTGGCCAGTGAAGGCATCCGCACCGGGTATCACAACCACGACTTCGAGTTTGCGCGCGTCGGCAACGAGACGGTGTGGGATGTGTTGCTCGCGAACACCGATGCGTCAGTCGTGGATCTTGAGCTCGACTGCTTCTGGGCCTTCAAGGCTGGGCATGATTCCATCGCGATGCTGCAGCGGTATCGCGAGCGCATCACGCACCTGCATATCAAGGATTCGGCGGGGGCGCCGGAGCATCGGCAGGTGGATGTCGGCGCGGGCGTGATTGACTGGAAGCGGTTGTTGGAGGTCGCGACGGCTGGCCGGGTGAAGCACATCTTCGTGGAGCATGATGAGCCGGCGGATGCTTGGGCGACGGTGACGGCGGGGCGGCGGTATTTGCGGGGCGTTGGGTATTAGCCCGGCTGCGGGCTTGTCATTGGCTTGTAGCGAACGGCGCCTTCTTGGCGCCGTTTTTGTTCCCGGTGCTATGCTGCAGAGAACATGCAGTAATTCTGATTCTCAATCGTTTGAGAATGCGGCCTAGATGTAGTGACTCAGCACGTTGTTGACAGGTACTGAGCGAGCCGCATCGCCGGGGTCTGGTGGCCGAGCGCGCTGTGCCGACGCTCGGTGTTGTAGAAAGAGAGATAGTGCGGGAGGGCGCGCGTGCGCCAGTCGGAGCGAGCATAGGCGCGGTCGTAGGCCCATTCATTGATGAGGGTGCGGATGAAGCGCTCCGCCTTGCCATTCGTCTGCGGGCGATAGGAGCGCGTGAAGCGCTGGCCGATCCCGAGCGCGAGCGCTTGCTCGCCAAAGGGCAGCGCACGATAGCAGGAGCCGTTGTCCGTGAGGACGCGCTCGACGGTGATGCCGAGTGCGGCGTACCACGCGACGGCGCGCGCCAAGAAGCCGGCTGCGGCCTCGGCCGTCTCGTCCGCCAACACCTCGACGTAGGCAAGCCGTGTGGGGTCGTCGATGGCGACATGCACAAACTCCCAGCCACGACCATGCGTGCGCCGACGCCGGTCTCCATGGATGCGGTGGCCCACGAGACCGATGCGCCCGAGCTTCTTGATGTCGAGATGCACGAGCTCGCCGGGCCGGTCCCGCTCATAGCGCACGATGCGCCTCGGGCCGTCCACGGACGGCAGGCGGCCCGGGCCGAGACGCCGCAACTCGCGGCCGACGGTCGACAGCGGGATGCCGCAGTGCTGCGCGATGCGCCGGCCGGACCAGCGCTGGCCGCGCCGCTTGCGGATTTGTCGACGCCAGCGCCGGGGGATCCGCGTCGGCGAATGATGCGGCGTGGACGCGCGCGTCTCGACGTCGTCGGGGCGCGTGAGCCACGCGTAGATCGTCTGGCGCGAGACGCCGAGCTCGCGGGCGACCTGGGTCACGGGCATGCCCGCCGCCACGCGCCGACATGCCTCCCGTCGCAAATACGGCGTGAGTCGTGCATTCTTGTGGGTGTTCATGGGGCCTCTGGCGCTGCCGGTTGAGTGTCTCGACAACCCCAGCTTCGCATCGCTACGCCCTGTGAACAACATCCTGAGTCACTACACCTAGATCGTGTGGTGGGTTGCGGTTGCGTGGATCTGTGCGGTGGTTGCGGGTTACGAATTACTGCTTTGTAGGGTTTGCTCCTTATTGAGCTGATCCACGTTATCGTGACCTAACTGGCTTCCGCGCGGCCGACGGCGTGATTACATTGTGGGTACACCTTCCGGAGCCCACATGAAAACCCGCCTCGTCCGCATCGGCAACTCGCGCGGCGTTCGCCTCGCCAAGCCGCTCTTGGAGCAGGCCGGCCTCGAAGACGAGGTGGAAATCCGCGTGCAGCCTGGCGCCGTGATCATCACCGCCGCCGAGTCGCCACGCGCTGGTTGGGCCGAGGCCGCCGCCAAGTATGGCCCGGGCCGTCTGCTCGATGCGCCGTCCGCCACGCGCTTTGATGACGAGGAGTGGGCATGGTAGACGTCCCCGTCCGTCGGGGCGACGTCTGGCTCGTGCAGCTGAATCCCACGCGCGGCAAGGAGATCCGGAAGACGCGCCCCTGTGTCGTCGTCTCGCCCGATGACCTCAATGCGCACATGGGCACCTTCATCGTGGCGCCGCTCACGACCGGCAGTCATCCCTACCCGTTCCGCATTCCCGTGCGCTTCGCGAGCAAGGACGGCCACGTCGTCCTCGACCAGCTTCGTACCGTGGATCGCGAGCGCTTGGTCAAGCGACTCGGCGCCCTTACCGCGCCGACGTTGGCCAAGGCACTCGCGGTGCTCGGCGACATGTTCCGGCCGTGACGGCACGATAACGACGCTTGCTGACTGACAGCCGCGGGTAAGGATGCAGTTGTGGGGCGTTCGCACTATTCTATGGGACGTCCTGCGGCCGCCCCACAACTGCGTTTTATGGAAGCGGCTGCAGCAGAAGCACACGTTATGCGGATGCGCACGCGCTCACACCCAAGGCTCGCTGAGTGAAGAAGATCTTCGTCTTCGTGGGCACTACACTCGGCAGCAGCCTCGGCTGGTGGCTTGGGTCTGCCGGCGGGATCATGGGCAGCTTTCTCGTCAGCATGGTCGGCCTCGGCGTGGGCATGTATGCCGGTGCGCAATTGGCGCGTCGCCTCGAGGGCTAGGACGACGCGGTCGCAACGCGCCGGGCGGTCGAAAGCTTGTGCGATTATCAACCCTGCGGGAGCAAGCGCGCAGGTTCGAGCGCGCATGGCATTTGCTCGACGGCCCGCGCGCGTAAGAGGACGTCCTGCGACCGCTCCCCAAGACACCAGCGCGCCGATCCGTCCGTAATACACACATGCCGCTCGTTCTCACGCACGTCCTCTCGGCCCTCGCAGGCCTCATCCTCGGTGTCGCAGCCTTGACCTTCCCCAACGGGAGCCCAAGGCATCGGGCGATCGGGAAGGCGTATCTGGGCGCGTGGCTGACCGTCGCGACGAGCGGGTTTCTCCTTGGAGCCGACACGCCGGCGCTCAGTACCTTCGAGATCCTGACGATGCTCGGTGTGGGCTGTGTGGCCTTTGCCTTCGCCGCCGTGCGCCTCCGCCGGCGGATCGGTCCGCGCTGGCTACGCTGGCACTACGTCTGGATGAGCGCCTCCATAGCGGCTCTGGTCATCACGTCCGTAAATCAGACCATCTTGCAAACATGGGGACCGTATCCACGGTGGCTGTTCTGGGCGCTCGTGCTCGCGCCGATCGCCATACTGCCGCCTTACCATCGCGCCCTGGATCGACGCTTTCAACCCGGCGCCGCCGCATATTTCTAGCCGCTGAGCACACCGCGAGCGCCACACTGGCCGGAGACAGACTTGGCTCATCCCGATAGCACGCAATCGACAGCCGGCCGATCAGGCCTGGGCGCATTGGTCGTCGGCGCTTTTGTTTGGCTCGTCTTCGACAACCTCGCCCTCGGCATCATCGCGGGGCTCCTCGCCGGCGGTGGAATGGCCGCGCAGTCTCTAGGAGGAGGGGCGCAGAGAACGCAGTCCCCTGACGACGAAGCACAGAAGTAGCGTTGGCTATCAGGTCAGCGCGCAGCCTCACGAGCCAGCGCGCTCAACGCTCCCAGGCCCCAGCGAGCCCCGCTGACTTCACTGCGTGATCGCGGACGTCCACACCTTGGGTGATCGCCAAGTACTGGGCGGAACATGCCATGATGCAACTCATGGTCGATGATCTCGACCACTACGTGGTGGATCCCGCCGGCGTGCTGTGGCACATCGCCCAGCGCAGGCCGAACGCCGCCCGCGCAGCATCGCGCGGGCGGCGTTCTTCGTTGATGGCCAACGACTACTTCTTCGCGATCGGGACCGTGCGCGGCGGGGCCTTTTGCTGCTGGAGCTTCGGCACCTTCACCGTCAACACGCCATTCGCGAACTCGGCGGACACGCGCTCCTCCGCGACCTCGAGTGGGAACCGGAATGTCCGCGCGAAACTCCCGTACTCACGCTCCCAGACGTGCAGGGTGCGCTCCTTGTCCTCGGAGCGACGCTCTTCTTCCTTCTTGCCCGTCAGCGTGAGCACGCCGTCCGCCATCGCCACCTCCACGGCCTCCGGGGAAATCCCCGGCAGCTCCGCGGTGATGACGTACTCCGTCGGCGTCTCCGAGGCCTCGACGGCCGGTGACCAAGCCATCGCGTTGAGCCGACGTTCAAGCGCCGGCACCATCGGGAACTCGAGCCCGAAGGGCTCCTCGAAGAACCGGCGAAGACGATTCCGCATCGTCGCGATCTCCCGGGACGGCGATGCAGGCGCATCCTTCATGAGTGGAGACATTGCACTCCCTCCGTTGGAGTGCTTGCAAGCTGCGTGCACCGCGGAGATTGCGCCGTCGGGAAGCCAACCGAAGTCTCGTCCGGCATCCCTGCATTCTCGCCCCTACGGGATCTCGACTACGCCGGCACCCTGACGGATTTCCCCTAACCGATGCATTCTTGAGAATGCCCCAGACCACCTCTCGCAGCCCCCAACAATCCCGCGAGCCCTACGACGTCGTCATCGTCGGCTCCGGCGCCGGTGGCGGCATGGCCGCCTACGAACTGACCAAGGCCGGCGCGCGCGTCGCGCTCCTCGAAGCCGGCGGCCATTGGGATAACTCGAGCAGCCAGTACTCGGCCATGCTCAAGATGCCCTACGACTCACCGCGTCGCGGTGCGTCGACCACCGATCGCCCCTTTGGCGAGTGGGACGCCAACATCGGCGGCTGGCAGATTCCCGGCGAGCCGTACACGAAGGCCGAAGGTACGAAGTTCGACTGGTGGCGCGCCCGCATGCTCGGCGGCCGCACGAA
>PNKF01000078.1 GCA_013822285.1 Gemmatimonas sp. | reverse complement strand
CATGGACCTCTGCATCACCATCCGCACCTGCGTGCTCGCGGGCAACGAGGCGAATGTGCAGGCGGGCGCGGGCATCGTGGCGGATTCGGACCCCGCCGCCGAGTGGGCGGAGACGGAGGCCAAAGCCCGTGCGATGCTGACAGCGATCGGCCGTGTGCGCCATATTTAGGGCATGCATTATCGCCTGATTGGCGTCGGCAACGATTTCCGCTTTGAGCTCACGGGCGCGGGCCCCCACAACGTGGGCCGCGCCGTGACCAACGAGTGTGCGGTCGTCGACCCCACGGTCTCGCGCAAGCATGCCGAACTGCGGCTCACCGAGAGCGGCGTGGAGATCGTCGATGCCGGTTCGAGCAACGGCACCTTCGTGAACGGCGTGCAGATCGACCGCGCGACGGCAGCCCCGGGCTCCGAAATCACGTTCGGCAAGGTCGTGTTCCGCGTGGAGCAGGTGGTGGCACCGAAGCCGGCAGCCGCGGTGCCGCCCACCGCGCCGCCGAAGCCGGCCGCCGCGACCATCGTTCGTCAGATCCCGAAGACGGGAGAGTTCGGCGCGCTGGCCGGCGATTCCGGCTCGATCAACAAGCAGTTGGCCGGCCAGACGGATCCGGCCGAGAAGGACCGGCGCAAGCTGGCCATCCTCCTCGAGGTCGCGAAGGGACTCACGAAGGCCACGGACGTGCACGGCCTGCTCGTGAAGATCGCCGAGTATGCCTTCCAGACGCTGGAAGCCGACCGCTGTGCGATCCTCCTCACCGACCGCGATGGGCATCTGCATCCGCAGATCTCGCGCGACCGCCGCGGCGACGCGGCCAGCGGTGATGTGCCGCAGTCGATCGTGACGCAGGCGGTGGTCGACAAGGTCGCCATCCTCACCGACGATGCCGGCGGCGACCAGCGCTTCACGGGTCAGTCGATCGTCCTGCAGAAGGTGCGGTCGGCGCTCTGCGCGCCGCTGATCGGCAGCGAAGGCCGTCCGCTGGGCGTGCTCTACGTCGACAACTTCTCGCTCAAGCGATTCGGCGAGACGGACCTCGACTTCTTGATCGCCTTCTCGGGTATTGCCGCGGTTGCGCTGGAGAACGGACAGTTCGCCGAGCGCATCAAGGCGGAGATGCTGGCCCGCAGCAACTTCGAGCGCTTCTTCACGCCACACCTCGCGGCGCGCATCGCCAGCAGCCCGGACGCCGTGAAGCTCGGCGGCGACAAGCGGAAGGTGGCGGTGTTGTTCTCCGACATCCGCGGCTTCACCGCGCTGTCCGAGACGATGAGCGCGGAGTCGATGGCCAAGCTGCTCACCGAGTACTTCACCGAGATGGTGGAGTGCGTGTTCCGTCACGGCGGCACGCTGGACAAGTTCATCGGCGACGCGGTGATGGCGCAGTGGGGCGCGCCGATCGGCGAGCCCGACGATTGCGACCGCGCGATGATGGCGGCGATGGACATGATGGACGAGCTGGATCGCCTGAACGCACGCTGGCAGGTCGAGGGTCGTCCGACCTTGCAGATCGGCATCGGGCTCAACGTGGGCGAAGTGTTCGCTGGCAACATCGGCTCGGACCGACGCCTGGAGTACACGGTGATCGGCGACCCGGTGAACATCTCGAGCCGTCTCTGTGGCGCCGCCGCGCCGGGTGAGATCCTCATCAGCGAAGACTTCCGCACCGCGCTCGGGAATCCGCCGCCGTTGGAAGCGCTGCCGCCGATGGAACTCAAGGGGAAGAGCCAAGCGCTTCCCGTGTTCCGCGTCCGTCGGTGAGCGAAGCGGGGCCCAGCGCGCCGCCGGGCTACACGCGGCTGAGCGTGCGCGACGCGACAGTGATCGCGCGCCATGACGCGGTACCGGGGCTCGAGGATGCATTGAAGGAAACGCGCACGCTGCATTGCTGGGCGGCGACGGTTCCCGGTGCCAAGGCTTTCCAGGGACGCGCGACGGCCTGGGGCACGACCTTGCCGCGCGGCGGACCGGCGGTCGTCGTGCGCCATGCGCGGCACGGTGGATTGTTCGCGGCCTTCACTGGCGATCGCTTTCTGTGGCCGGGGCGCGCGCCATGGGAGCTCGAGGCGAGCGAGCGCCTGCGCGCCGCTGGTGTGCCGACGCCTGCCGTCGTGGCCTACGTGCTGTACCCGGCGGGCCCCGGCTTCTGCCGCTGCGATGTGGCGACGGCGCGACTGCCCGAAGGTGCGGACCTTCCGCAGGCCTGGGCGGACGCGCCCGCACAGGATCGCGATGCGATGCTCACCGCCACGGCAGCGCTGGTACGCGCCTTGGCCCTGGTGCACGCACATCACGAAGACCTCAACGCGAAGAACGTGTATCTCGCGCGCGAGGGGAATGGCTGGCGTGCCTTCGCGCTCGATGTGGACCGCGTGCGTTTCCTCGCGCCGGGTGATGGCCGCGCGTCGGCCCTGAATCTCGCACGGCTGCTGCGGTCGCTCCGCAAACATCGGGAACGCAGCGGCTTGGAGATCAGCGACGAACAACTCGCGCTGCTGGAGCGTCGCGCATTGGGGCGCCCGAGCGTGGAGGGCGCGTGACGCGGCAGGCGACGCTGCGCGTGCCGATGGACCGCACGGCGATCGTGATGATGTCCGCCGTCGGCGACAGCGTGCATGTGCTGCCGGTGCTCACGGCGCTCAAGCGCGCACAACCCCAGATGCGCGTGACCTGGGTGCTGCAGCCAGGACCGGCGTCGCTGATGCGCGGACACCCGGACATCGACGAGATCCTGCCCTTCCACTACGGCGGCGGACTCTCCGCGTACACCGACGTACGCCGCGAACTCTCGCGCCGGGAGTTCGATCTCGTGCTCGCGCTGCAGGTGTCGCTGAAGGCCGGCATCGTGACGAGCTTCACGCGCGCGCCGGTGAAGCTCGGTTTCGACCGCGCGCGTGCGCGCGACATGAACTGGGTGTTCACCTCGCACAAGATTCCCGCCGGTCCGCGTCGTCATGTGCAGGACCAGTACTTCGAGTTCTTAGCGCATCTGGGCGTGCCGCATGCGCCGGTGACCTGGAACCTCGGGCCCTGGGAACACGAGCGCGAGGCACAGCGCGCCTTCGTGGCGAAGGTCGGGCGTCCGTACGCCGCGATCGTCTGCGGCACCAGCGACGCGGACCGCGATTGGTTGCCGGAGCGTTGGGCGGCCGTGTGCGACGCGCTGCACCGCGACTACGACCTGCAGCCCGTGCTGGTCGGCGGGCCGAGCCCGCGCGAACGTGCGACGGCGGCGGCGATCGTCGCAGAGGCGAAGCTCGCGAAGCCATTGATTGCGCTCGGAGAAGGCGGGCTGCGCGGACTGGTCGGCATTCTCGAGGCCTCGGAGCTCGTGCTCTCGCTCGACACCGCACCGCTGCATATGTCCGTGGCGCTGGGCAAGCCGGTGATCGCCCTGATGTCGCAGGCGGACCCCAAGCGCACGGGCCCGTACGGGCGCTCGATGGACCTGGTGGTCAACGCCTTCGCGGAGCCCGGCGATCCGCCGGAGGAAGTGCTGTGGATGCGCCGCCGCGGCCGCATGGGACGCATCACGGTGGATGATGTGCTGGAGCGTGTGGCGCGTTGGAAGGCAGGGGCGCGGTGAGCGCGGTGTTGCCGGGTCGCGATACCAGCGCCCCATTCGGCCAGGTACCGCTCGATCGCGTGCTGATCGTGATGCTCGCGGCCGTCGGCGACGCAGTCCACGCGCTGCCGGTGGTCAATGCCATCAAGCGCATGCATCCGCGCGCGCGAATCTCCTGGGTGATGCAGACCGGGGCGCTCACGCAGCTGCTCACGGGTCATCCACACATCGACGAGGTCATCCCCTTCTCGCGCAAGGAAGGCTGGCGCGGCTTCGCTGCCGTACGGCGCGCATTGCGCGCTCAGAGCTACGACGCAGTGCTTGTGCTCCAACCGTATTTGAAGAGCGGCATCGTCGCGAGCTTCGCGCCATCGCCGCTGCGGCTGGGCTTCGACCGCGCGCGCGCCCGCGACGCCTCGTGGATCTTCAGCAACGCGCAGATCCCGGCCCGTCCGCTGCAGCACATGCAGGATCAGTACCTCGAGTTCCTCGCCGCACTCGGCGTACCGGCCCTGCCGCTGGAATGGCAGATCGGGCCGTGGAACGAGCTCGAGCGCGCCTGGCAATCCGCGTTCTTCGCCCGCTACCAGCGGCCCGTCGCACCGATCGTCGTGGCGACGAGCAAGGCGGAGAAGGATTGGCCCGCCGATCGCTGGGCGCAGGTGAGTGACGCGCTCTGGCACGACTTCGGATTGCAGCCGCTGCTCGTGGGTGGACGCTCAGCGCGCGAAGTCGAAGCCGAACGCATCATCTTCGAACGTGCGCGCGTGAAGCCCGCCTCGGCCCTCGGCGACGGCGGCTTGCGCGGTCTCGCGGCGATCATCGAGAAGAGTGCCCTGGTGCTGTCGCCGGACACGGGACCGCTGCACCTGAGCGTCGCCCTCGGCACGCCAGTGATCTCGCTCTTGGGCTACACGAACCCGAAGCGAGTGGGACCGTATCGTAAGTACGGCGAGCTGATGATCGATGCCTACGGCGAGCCCGGTGAGGATTACCCGGTAAGCATGGAGAACCGACCGGGGCGGATGACACGGATTACGGTGCAGCAGGTACTAGACAAGGTGCAACAGTGGGCCTCGTCTAACTGACACCTGCAGTTGGTAGTTATGAGTTGGGAGTTGAGAGTGTACGACTCCCAACTCCCAACTTTCTACTTCCAACTGCAGTTCTGAGCCGTTCTCTACTTGTGGCTAATGCTGTAGACGTATGCCGCCACCGCGCGCCAGCGCTCTTCCGTGAGCACCACGCCACCATAGGGCGGCATCACGCTCGAGAACTGCTTGGGTGCCATCACGCCGGCCTTGATGGTGTTGGCGATGCCTTCGTACGAGCCGTCGCTGTGCAGCCACTCGGCGTCGGTGAGGTTCGGCGCGGTCACGCCGGCCGCACCGTCGGCGCCGTGGCAGGCCTGGCAGGAGCTCGCGCCGATCTTGCCGTGGAAGATCGAGTCGCCGAGCGCGATCTGCGCGGGCGTGATCGTGGCCGGATCGAAGGACGCCTGTGCGACCGGCGTGCTCGTCGCGGACGCGCCGCCAGCCGCTGGCGCGGCATCACCGCCACCGCCACAGGCCGTGAGGGCGACCGCGGCAGCGAGCGACAGCGAGCGAATGCGAACAATGGACATCGTGTTGCTCCGTGAAGAGAGGGGGGAGTTCAGAAATCGCGCCGCAAGAAGCGGCGGCGCGCGATGGACACGGGCAGCACCGTCCAAAGTGCGAGCGCCGTGAGCGCGACGCTAGGGCCGAGCGCGCCGCCGAAGAGCCGACGAAAGAGCGCGCCGGTGTACCCGAGGAGGGCCGCGGTATCGATGCCGGTGAGCACGAGCACGCGCGCGAGATCGACGGGATTGCCAAGCATGAGCAGCAGCAAGGGCTTCTCGAGGGGCCAGTCCCCGAACATCGAGACCACGGCAAGCACCGCGCCGTCATAGCCGATGGTGAACAGGAACCAGGCACCGAGCGACAGCGACATGCCCTTGAGCCGATCGTCGCTGCCCAGCGCGATGGCCATCGCCATGGCGGCGAAGATCGCGGTGAGCAACACACCGACGACCGCGAGGGCGAGCAACGCCGACGGCGCCGCGGCTGAGAGCGTGCCGTGCAGCAACAGCGGAATGCCCACGCCGAGCACGAAGGCGGCGGCGAGCGGCAGCGTGAGGCCGAGGTACAGGCCGATGAAGATCGCGCGACGCGGCAGCGGCTGCGAGAGCAGCAGCTCGATGAACTCGCGCGAGGCGTACACGTGCATCGTGCCGAAGACCAGCGCCACCAACGGCACCAGCAAGAGCGTCGCGTTCAGCAGCGAGAGCAGCACCTGCTGCCCCGCCCCGCCGAACACGAACAGCAACTCGGCGATGCCCGCGAGCGCGATGCCATAGGCCAGCAACCAGCGGTTGCGCGCGAGATCGCGCACACCGGCACGGAGCACGAGACCCAGCGGGCTCGCCGCGCGCGGAGCCGGAACGGTCAACGTGGCGGCATTCATCGTGCACCTCCGTTGGCCACCTTGAGGCCACGCAGCAGGGCGGCGATGGCGGGCTCCAGACGCCGCGTGCCGGTCTCGGCGAGCAGCGCCTGCACAGAACCCGCGAAGCGCAGGCGGCCATCGGTGAGGAAGGCGACATCGTCCGCGAGCTCTTCGAGCTCGCTCAGGATGTGCGAGGTGATGAGCACGGTGCGTCCTTCCGCACGCGCACTGCGGATGGCGTGCTTGAGCAGACCGGCGGCGATGGGATCCAGCCCCGCGGTGGGCTCGTCGAGGATCAACACGTCGGGCTTGAACAGCCAGGCGGCCGCCAGCGAGACCTTTTGCCGCCAGCCGCCGCTGAGCGTGCCGACCGGCGTCTCCCACTCGGCCCGCAACGAGAACTCCTCGAGCAGCGCTTCATCGGCCGTGGCGCCCGGGCGCAGGGCCCGGAGCATGGCGAAGACTTCACCCACCGCGAGGTTCGCCGGGAAGTGCGGCGCCTGCGGCGCGTAGCCGATGCGCGCACGGTACGTACCATCGGCATCGGCGGGCGTGCCGTCGAGCAGCAAGCGCCCCGCGTCGGGTCGCGCGAGACCGAGGATGCACTTGATGAGCGTGGTCTTGCCCGAGCCGTTGGGGCCGACCAGCGCGCTGATGCGCCCCGGCTCGAGTGCCAGCGACACACCATCAAGGACGGGGCGAGCCCCGAACGCCTTCCGGATGCTGTCGAGCATGATCATTGCGGCGGCCTCATCAGCGGACGCTCGTCCGCTAGGGGGGGAGTCAGTACAGGGAACACACGCTCGGCGGCATCGAGCACCGAGGTCACCGGCGAGCGCAGCATGAGCAGGGCCTCCGGATGCTTCTCGACCACCAGCGCGAAGAAGCGCACCGGGCGGAAGGGCACGTCCCCGCGGCCATCGCGGTCGATGTCATAGCCGCGGTAGGCATCCCACCAGTTGCCATCGAAGCTCGAGCGCACGGTGCGGCTGTTCGTCGCGACGTCGAAGGCGTTGCTGACGAACTGATTGCCGATGAATCGGTTGTCCAACGCGTCGGCCATCAAGCGCACCGCCCAGCCATTGCCGCGGAACTCGTTGCCGCGGATCTCGAGGCGCGAGGCACCCTCGAGATACAGTCCAGTGGAACTGTTCAGGAACTTGTTCTCGATCAGCGCACCGTCAGTGATCTCCTTCAGCAGGAGTGCATAGGCCGCCGAGCCTACGGCGTCGCGGAACTCGTTCCGCTCCATCCTGATGCCCTTGCTGTACATCACGGCCACGCCGGCGCCATTGGCGACGAAGGCGTTACCGGTGTAGGTGCAGGAATCGGAGAACATGAAGTGCAGGCCGTAGCGCGCGTTGCCCTCGCTGCGATTGCCTTCCGCCACGGCGCCACGCGAGAACTCGAAGTAGATACCATCGCGCTGGCCGCGGATGCTGTTGCCGATGACCCGCACGCCGGTCGAGTGCCAGAGATGCACGCCGTTGCCGTTGTTCGACTCGCCGCCGCCGGCCCCGATGATGTCATTGTTGCGGATCGTGCAATCGTGGGCGCGTTGCAGGTACACGGCGAAGAGCGTCTGCCGGAACCGGTTGTCGGCGATGGTGCAGCGCGAGGCTTCGATCACCCGCAGGGCGGCGCGGTCTTCCATGTGCGCGACGCCCGTGTTGCGCAGCTCGAAGCCCTGCACCTGCACGTCGTCGGCGCGGATGTTCACGATCTCACGCGCGCCCTCCCCGTCGAGCACGGGCCAGCCTTCGCCGACCAGGCGGATTCCCGCGATGCGAATGACAATCGTCGGCTCGCGGTAGATGCCGCTGCGCACGCGAATCGTGCTGCCTGGCTTCGCCGCGGCGACGGCCGCCGTGATCGTCTGGAATGGCGCGCCAGCCCCAACCACGAGCTCCTGCGCCGCCAGCGACGCGCTCGGCGTCAGGGCCGCGATGAGCGAGGCGAGAGCGAGAAGGCGGCGCATCTCAGCGTCCGGCGTTCTGGTTGCTGTCGGCGCCGGCCGGCACCTCGTGCGCGTCGCCCGCGCCCTTGCGGACGGCTTCCCAGCCGAGCGGCGTGCCGCCGAGCCGTGCACGGGCAGCCTCGGCCGCGGCGGGCGAGGCAAACGCCGTGATGCGACCCATCGGACTGCGCAGGTTGGCGTCAATCAAGTAGCCCGCCGATGCAGCGTCGACCCAGACGCCGGGATGCTCGACATCGAGCACCCAGACGGTCGCGATCTTGTCGGCCGGCGTACGATCCAAGAACTCGGCCAAGCACTCCGGCGAATCGAACACGAGTTGGCGCCCCGTCGTGGTCACCACCTGCGAGCCGAAGCGCGGATCGCTGATCTGCATCTTGCAGAGTTCGCAGGCGTCTTCGTTCACGACGAGATCCCGCGGCGGAACCGTCGCGCAGCTCGCCGAGGCGAGGATCAGCGCGACGAGCAGTGCCGCCCCGGACTTCCCTGGAACGCCGACGCCAACCAGCGACGCGGCCTCGTCCGCAACGACACTGCCCTTCTTGCGCGTATCGAGCACCGCCAAGAACACGAGCCCCGCCGCCAATCCCAGCGCGATGCCGCCGCCGGACGGCCACGACGTCGCGCGGAAGTTCAGCAGCTTCTTCGAGCCGATCAGCGGGGGCTGATACGTCATGCCGGGTACCTTGATGATAGCCGTCGCCTGATCGAGGTCGTGCCCGTAGTCGTAGCCCCAGCGCCAGTAATCCACGAGTCCTGCCACGAGCAGCAGGGCCAGCGCCCCGCCCCAGGCGTGCAGGGCGAGACGCTTCCCCCAGCCGGCGACCGCGAGGCCGCCGACAATCATTGCCGCGAGGATCCAGGGCATGTACTTCAGCTCCGGAATCGACTCGGGCACGATCTTCTTCATGCCGATGTAATGATTGAGGTTGTTGATGGAGTTGAGGTCCTGCGGCTTCAGTCCATCGACTCCGTTGATCTTGATGTACATCCCGAGGCCCTCCGGATACTGCGGCGCGATGAGATCCACGCGCCACAACGGGAGTACGTAGGCCGTCGCCATCAGGATCGACGCGATGAGTACCATCCAGCGGGCCCGGGACGTCATCTCAGTTGCCTCCGGCGCGTTGCGGCGCCCGATTGTTCGTGGTCGCGGTCAGGGCGACGTTCGACCCACGCGCCGACACGCGCACGTAGCCTTGCATCTCCTGGTGCAGCGCCGAGCAGAAGTCCGTGCAGTAGAAGGGATAGACGCCGA
>PNKF01000077.1 GCA_013822285.1 Gemmatimonas sp. | reverse complement strand
GGCACGGCGAAGGCGTTCACGTCCGGGCTATCGACGATGTAGAACGACCAGTCGAGATTCCGCGTGTCGGCGATGCGGGCAATCGAGTCGCCGAGTACGTTCATGTAGCGATTCAGCTCCGCGTCCTGCACGAGCGGCAGCTGGCGATTGATTTCAGCGGCATAGCCGGCCCCCATCTCGACTTCCTGCTGGGTCGAGATGGCGCAACCGGAGAGCGTGGCCACGAGGGCGAAAGCGGCGAGAGTACGCATGCGATTATTGACCCTAGCGAGAGACCTGAAGCGCCGCAAGGCGCGGGAACGGCAAGGACTGTTCGTGGCCGAAGGCCTGCGGACGGTCGAGGCCTTGCTCGACTCGTCCCTGCGCTTGCGCGGCGTGCTGACGAGCGACGCGCTCGAGCGCACGCCGCGAGGCCACGAGCTGCTGTCCCGCATCAATGCGCGCGGCCTCGAGCAGGTTCGCGTCAGCGACGCGGAGTTCGAGTCCGCCGCCGACACCGAGCAGCCGCAGGGTGTGCTGGCCATCGCCGAGCAGCCGGAGCGCGCGCTCGACGCGCTCGCGTTGCCGGCCACGGGGCGTCTCTTGGTGCTCGATGGCATCCAGGATCCCGGGAACGTCGGCACGCTGCTGCGCACGGCCGCCGCGCTCGGTGCGACGGCAACGATCGTGCTGCCGGGTACCGTCGATCCGTGGAACGCGAAGGTCGTGCGCTCTGCCGTCGGGCATCAGTTCAAGCATCCTCCCGTGCTTGCTACCATCGGGGAGCTCGGCACGTTCCTCACGGCGCAGCAGGTCGCGCTCTGGGGCGCGGCGGCCGATGGCGTCGTGGCGGGTCGTGAGGCGATACCGGCCAAGCTGGCGCTGGCCGTCGGCAACGAGGGCAATGGCTTGAGCGCCGAGCTGCGGGCGCTCTGCCACGCGATGGTCTCGATTCCCATGGCCGACGACGCCGAGAGCTTGAACGTCGCCGTCGCGGCTGGCATTCTCCTCCACGTGCTCCGACCGACCGCCTGATCCGTGGATCCTCTCGTGATTGCCGTCTGGGCCGTCGTGTTCTTCTTGGGCGCCTCGATCGGCTCCTTCCTGAACGTCTGCATCGCGCGCTGGCCGGCGGAGCAGAGCGTGGTGCGGCCGCGCTCGCGCTGTCCCCGCTGCGGCCACGCGATCGCCTGGTACGACAACATCCCGATCGTCTCGTGGATCCTCTTGCGCGCCAAGTGCCGGGGCTGCGCGCTGCCGATCAGCTGGCAGTATCCAGCGATCGAACTCGTCGTCGCGGTCATCTGGGTGCTCAGTGTCTGGTACTACGGCCCCACGTTGACGGCGCTGCGTCTCGCCATCTCGGCGACGATCTTGCTCGGCGTGCTGATGACCGACGTGCAGCACTACGTGATTCCCGACGGCTTCACGCTGACCGGTTTTCTCCTGGGGATCCTCCTGCCGCCGGTGGCGCTGTTCCTGGGCGAGCAGGGCCCCTTCGCCGGACCCTGGGATGCCGTGATCGGCGCCTTCACCGGCGCCGGATTGATCGCGATCGTCGCCTGGCTGGGGGAGATCGCCTTCAAGAAGGAAGCGATGGGGCAGGGCGACATCACGCTGATGGCGATGATCGGTGCGATGGTCGGGCCGGAGCGCAGCATCCTCACCGTGTTCATCGCGGCGGCGATCGGAGCCTTCGTGTTTCTCGCGCTGGTGCTGCCGGTTGGAGCCATGCGTGCCCGCCGCGCCGGCGTGGAGTTCGAGCCACCTCTCGTACCGTTCGGGGTATTTCTTGCACCGGCTGGGATAGTCGCCCTGCTCTGGGGCAAGGCCCTCATCGCCGCCTATCTCTCGTACTCCGGACTGTGATGTCGATTTCGCCACGCCTCGCGCTTGTGCTCACCGCCGTCGCGCTCGCGTCCTGCAAGGACGCGCCGTCGGTGGACTATGACGGCCCGTACCGCAACGAAGTCCGTCGCGCCATCCCGCAATTGGAGAAGGCGACCGGCCTCAGGTTCACGTCCGCCCCGAAGCTCGAAGAGCGCGACCGCGACGACGTGCGCGAGTTCCTCGAGAAGCAGTTCGCCGAGCAGCTCACGCCGATCGAACTCGCCGGCACCGAGGCAGCCTACAAGCGCCTCGGCATGCTGCCCGACACGATGGACCTGCGCGCCTTCCTGCTCGACCTGCTCACCGAGCAGGTCGCGGGCTACTACGACCCTGCCACCCGCGTGCTCTACGTGGTGAAGGGCGGCTCGCCGGAGATCACCAGCGTGACGATCTCGCACGAGCTGGTGCACGCGCTGCAGCACATGCACTTCCCGATCGACTCGAGCCGGGCGCTGAAGGGCAACAACGACGCGCAGGTCGCGCTGCAGGCGATGATCGAAGGCCAGGCCGTCTACGAGCAGATGTCCATCATGCTCGGCGGCTCGGACATGGCGCTCGCGCTGCCGGGCGGCTGGGACAACGTGCGGGAGACGATTCGTTCGGCGCAGGCATCCATGCCGAAATTCGCGAGCGCGCCGACGCTGCTGCAGGAGACGCTGCTGTTTCCGTACATCGCCGGCGCGGAGTTCGTGCGGCAGTACAAGCGGGCGCGTCCTGGCAGCGTGCCCTATGCGCCGGCACCGGCGTCGACGGAGCAGATCCTGCACGCGGACAAGTATCTCGACTCCCTGCCGGACCTCCCCACGCGGGTCACGCTGGGCGCGCCGCGCGGCGCCGACATCGTGCACGAGGACAACCTCGGCGAGTTCGAGACGCGGCTGTTCCTGTACGAGCACATCAAGGACGTCGGCGGTGCCGCCGCGGCTGCCGCAGGCTGGGACGGCGACCGCTATCAAGTCGTGCAAGTCGGCGGCGGCAGCGGCATCGTCTGGCTCACCGTGTGGGACGATGCCGTGGAGGCCTCGGAGTTCCGCGATCGCATGGAGCGCATGGTCGAGCGGCGCTTCGGGACGCGGCGCGGCAGCGGTGGCGAGGGCGCGCTGCGCCGATGGACCGTGCGGGGACGCGCGCTGCATCTCGAGCAGACGGAGATAGCTGGGCGCGCCGTCGTCATCTGGGAAGACCTTCCGGCGGGCACGCGGCCCGGCGTGCTTGACCGCGCGGCCGTGAGACTCGAGCAGCCGTAAACGAGGGCGCGGCTGCGCCCTCAAGGGCTCAGCCGCCCAGGAGCCGGCCCGCGAGGAATGTCATCGTGCCGATGACGGCGCCGAGCAGATAACCCAAGTTCACGATCAGGTTCAGCTCGCGCTGCGTGACCCCGCGGATGATCTCCTCGATGCGCGCGGTGCTGAAGCCCAGCACCTTGCGCTCGACGATGGCCGGGATGTCGAGCTGTTCGACGAGCTTCGGGAGCTCGCGCTCGAGCAGATCCCACACGGCGGGCCCGGCCATCGCGCCGAGCCGCGCGGGGGCATCGTCCGCGAGGAAGCGCGCCGGGCGGCCGATCGGGCGATCCAGCAGCGCCAGCGCCGCCGACCCCGCGCCCTCGGCTGCGAGGTCGTGTGCGCGCGGACTACGCCCGGCTTCGAGCATCCACTGCACGACCACATCTTCTCCGATGGCGTCGAGCACATCGCCCCAGCTGCGCGCACCCGCGCGCCCCAGTGCGTCGTTGACGGCCTTCTCGATGAATGCCTTGGTGCGCTCCTCACCAGCCAGCCGCAGCACGGCGTCGCCGATGCGGGCCGCAGCCGAGCGCTGCTCGGCACGACGGCTTTCGTCGAGGAGTTCGGCGGCCAGTGTGGCGGCCTGCGCCGCAAGCTCCTGACGGCGCGCCTCGGTGAGCACCTCGCTCACCGGACGATCGCCGAGTTCCTTGCGGAGTCGCGCGAGTGCCTCGCGCACCTTCACCTCGAAGGCCGGTGTCGCGGTCCAGCTGGCCACTTTGTCGCCCACCGCAGGGCCGACGCCGGCCAACGCACGCTCGACTTCGCCAATGACGCTCGGCGGCAGGATCTCCCGCAATGAGCCGCGCTCGACGTCGAGCAGGTGCTTGATGAGCGCCGTGAGCTTCGCGTCCATCGTATCGCGGAAGCCCGCGCGATGCAGTTCGTCGAGCAGGTCCTTCGGGGTCAGCAGCTTCTCGCCGACTGTGCGCCCGATGCTCTTGGCGAGTCGCGCCTTGTTCTTCGGGATGGCGCCGTGCAAGCCGAACTTCCGCTCGTACGGGTGGAACAACATCCACACGGCGATGGCATTCGTCACGCCGCCGGCAATGGTGCCGATGGCGACGTTGAGCAGGAACTCCCGGAGCAGCGGACTCATCGGGGCGACGCCGATGCCGACTCCGATGCGCGGCGCGCTTCCGCGGCGGGGCCGTAGCGTTTGATCGCCGCGCGCACCAAGGGATGCAACGGCTGGTACTTGGGCTTGAGGATGGACCCACGGCAACGCCGCGCGCCACAACGGCAGGGAAAACGCTTCTTGCGCGACGGCGTGTGCGGCTCGTCGAGCTCGATGGCGTAGTCGTAGGCGAGTTCCTCGCCCGGCCTGATGTCCCGCACGGCAACGATCCACATATGGTCGCCATACGCGATCGGCTCGCAATTCGGTTCACAGGAGTGATTGATGAACCGCGCGGCGTTGCCGCCCACGTTGGCGTCGATCACCCGGTGCTCGTCGAGCGTGAGCAGGTAGGTGTGCTCCGGCTCCTCGTGGCCGTCGGGCGCCGTGGGGTAACGACGCTCGCCCTCGGCCTCGCTGATCAGCTCGCCGGTGTACTCGATGATCTTCGTGCCGGCCTTGATGACGGCGGTGGCGTAGACGCCTTTGCCGTGGCGCGGCGAATTGCGGACGACCCAGGGGCGCGGCATCTGCAAAAGCTAACGGCGCTGCGTCCTTCTGCGGGATGGTGCGTCATATTGAGGGAGCCCCTATGGATAGCGCCCCACTGACGAGTGACAGTCCCCAAGACGATGCCCGCTGGCTCGCCTTCGCGGAGCCGCTGCGCGCCTTCCTTCGCCGGCGCGTGCCGCCGGGCGTGGACGCCGAGGATGTGACGCAGGAGGTGTTCCTCCGCCTCGCCCGGCATCGCGCGACGCTCGAAGACGTGGACGACATCGAAGCCTGGATCTTCCGAGTCGCGCGGACCGCGCTCACGGACGCCTGGCGTGCCGAGCAGCGCCGGCGCGCGCGATGGTCTGACACGGATCCCGATGAGTTGCCGCGGCCGGAGGCCGTCGACGAGGGCCGGCACGAGATCACGGCCTGTGTCTTGCCCTTCATCGCGGCGCTGGACGAACCTTCGCGGCGCGCGCTGGAGCTCACGGCGCTGCAGGGCCTCACGCAGGACGAGGCCGCGCAGCGCGAGGGGATCTCCCTGTCCGGTATGAAGTCGCGCGTGCAGCGGGCCCGCGAGCGTGTCCTGCGCGAGGTGCAGCACTGTTGCGGCGTGCAGCGTGATGCCCGCGGCATCGTGCGCGGACTCGGCGCCGAGACCGGCTGTGCGGCGCCTGCGTCCTTTCACCGCATCGAGCGTCGACAGAAGTAGCGGCGGAATGTCCCGTCGCTCCATGTCCCGGAGGACGTATGCGTGATCTGTCGTTGAAGGCCGAGAGCAACGGATGTTGCGAGGGCGGAACCTGCTGCGGGTCCTGCGACTGCTGCTAGTCCGCTGACGTCAGCGGGCCGGCGCCTCGTCATCAGGTCGAGGGCGATCGGCCGGCCCGCGCGACGTCTCTTCGAACAGCGGCAGGTCTTCCGCAAAGCCGTTCGGCCGCGGCGGCAGCAGCATGGCCTCGAGCACCTCGTCCATGGTGGCGACGCACTTGAAGGTCAGCGCGGTACGCACTTCGGTCGGGATGTCGCGCAGATCCTTCTCGTTGGCCTTGGGCAACACGACCGTGCGCAGGCCGGCGCGATACGCAGCCAGCACCTTTTCCTTCACGCCACCGATCTCCAGCACACGGCCGCGCAGCGTCACCTCGCCGGTGACGGCGACGTCGCGGCGCACGGGGCGACGACTCATCACGCTGGCGATCGCGAGCGTGACGGCGACGCCGGCGCTGGGACCGTCCTTGGGCACCGAGCCCGCCGGGAAGTGCACGTGCAGGTCCGAGCTGCGCAGTTCGGGATCGCCCACCCGCAACGCGTGGCCGCGCGAACGCACGTAACTGCAGGCGGCGTCCACGGACTCGCGCATGACGTCGCCGAGTTGACCCGTGACCGTGAGCTTGCCGGTGCCCGGCATCATGAGCGCTTCGATGGTCATCAGCTCGCCGCCGTTCGCGGTCCACGCGAGACCCGTGACCGTGCCGACCTCGGGCTCCTGCTCGGCCTCCTCGGGCGCGTAGCGCGGCGGTCCGAGGACGTCCTCGATGCGCTCCTGGTCGACGATCCACGCGCCCTGCTCGCCTTCCGCCTTCTTCTTCGCGCGCTTGCGCATCAGCGCGGCGAGATGCCGCTCGAAGGCGCGCAGGCCCGCTTCACGCGCGTAGCGATTCGCGATCAGCGACAGCGCTTCGTCGGTGAACTGCAAGTCGTACTCGGTGATGCCGTGCTCCTCGAAGAGCCGCGGCAACAAGTAGCGCCAGGCGATCTCGACCTTCTCCTCGACCGTGTAGCCGGCGATGCGGATCACCTCGAGACGGTCGCGCAGCGCGTGCGGGATGTCGAAGAGGTTGTTCGCCGTGCAGATGAACAGCGCCGCGGAGAGATCGAAGGGCAGGTTGAGATAGTGATCCGTGAACGTCGAGTTCTGCGAGGGGTCCAGCACCTCGAGCATCGCGGCCGTGGGGTCGCCGCTCGGACCCCCGGCGGTCATCTTGTCGATCTCGTCGATCATCAGCACGGGATCCTTCACCTGCACGCGCCGCAGCGCCTGCAGGAAGAGGCCCGGCAAGGAGCCCACGTACGTGCGCCGATGGCCACGGATCTCGGCTTCGTCGCGCACGCCGCCCACCGAGATGCGATAGAACGCGCGCCCGATGCTCGCCGCAATCGCCTCACCCAGCGAGGTCTTGCCGGTGCCAGGCGGGCCTACGAAGCAGAGGATCGGCCCGTGCGGATCGCGCCCGCTGTCCCCGCGGAGTTGCCGCACCGCGAGATATTCAAGGATGCGCTCCTTGGCTTCGTTCAGCCCGTAGTGTCGTCCGTCGAGCGCCTGCTCCACCTTCTCCAAGGCCACGCGGTCATCGCCTGAGCGCGCGTGCCATGGGAGCGTCAGCACCCACTCGAGGTAGTTGCGGAGCACCTGATGCTCGCTGGACGCGCTCGACAGCGCACGCAGCCGTTCGATCTCGCGCTTGGCCTCGGTCTCGACATTCGCCGGTAGCCGTGCCTCGGCGACGCGACGCAGCAACTCGGCGATCTCGCCTTCACCGCCGTCGCCTTCGCCGAGCTCGCTGCGAATGGCTTGCAGCTGTTGGCGCAGGAAGAACTCGCGATGGTGGCGGTCGACGCGGCGCTCGGTTTCCTGCCGCATCTCTTCGTGGACCTTCGCGCGTGCGACCTCTCGCTCCCAACGTTCGGCGAGGAACGTGAGGCGCTCGATCGGGTCGAGCCGCTGCACCACCGCGTCCTTCTCCGCGGCGCGCAGACCACCGCGGGCGGCGGCGAGGTCCGCGAAGCGTGAGGCGGAATCGGCTTCACGACGGAGCAGGGCGGGGAGTTCCGCCGGGAAGGAGGCATCGAGTTCCGCGCGCGTATCCGACGCGATGGCGATGCGCTGCATCAGGCTGCGCGCCGTCTCGCGGTCGGCGTCGGGCTCGGGGCGCGCGAGCGCCCGTGCCGTGGGATAACCGGTGAGCTCGTCGCGCACGCAGGCGCCGATCTCCACGCGCGCCACGCCGACCAAGGTCACCTGTGCCACGCCGGCCGCGACCGGTCGGCGGTCGGTCAGTCGGGCCAGCACGCCGATGCGGCCTTCGAGGCCGGCGAGCCCACGGTCGCCGTCTTCGGCGTCGAGCACGCAGACCACCGCCGCGCCTTCCTCCGGATGGGCGAGCAGCAGCGCGAGGTTCTCCGCCGAGGAGACTTGGACGGCGATGCGCGCCTGCGGAAAGACGATCGTGGAGCGCAGCGCGAGCAGCGGGAGGTCGGCCGGAAGGGCGAGCTCGGGGAGGGTCTGCGTCGGGGCGCTGGCGCGGGCGGTCACGGCTCAAATGTAGGGCGCTTGCTCGGAATCGCGCATCCCCACGGCGTCTCTGGAGTGTCGTGCTTCGGTCGATGCACCGAGCCGCAGGGACGGCCTTGGAAAAACGGTCCTAAGCCGTTATCCTTCAAGGCTCTATGTTCACTGAACTCTCCGAGAAACTGGAAGCCACGTTCGCGCGCCTGCGCGGCCGTGGTGTCCTGACCGACGCCGACATCAAGGACGGCCTGCGCGAAGTGCGCCGGGTCCTGCTTGAAGCCGACGTGTCGTTCCAGCTGACGGGGGAGTTCCTGGCGCGCGTCGAGAAGCGCGCCGTCGGTGTGACGCAGCTCAAGAGCGTGTCGCCCGCGCAGCAGCTGGTGAAGATCGTCTACGACGAACTCACGCTGATGCTCGGCGAGCGCAAGGAAGGCCTCAAGCTCTCGTCGGTGCCGCCGACGGTGGTGCTGATGGTCGGCCTGCAGGGCTCGGGCAAGACGACGACGTCGGCGAAGCTCGCCCGCAAGCTCAAGGCCGAAGGCAAGGCGACGCGCCTCGTGGCGGCGGACGTGTATCGCCCCGCGGCGATCGACCAGCTCGAGGCGCTGGGCCGCGACCTGCAGGTGCCGGTCTATGCGGACCGCGGCACGCAGGACGTGGTGAAGATCGCCAAGGCCGGCATCGAGCAGGGCCGCAAGGAGCGCGACCGCGTGGTCATCATCGACACCGCGGGCCGCACGCAGATCGACGACGAGATGATGCAGGAGTTGCGCCGCGTGAAGGAGGCGGTGCAGCCGGATGAGATCCTGCTCGTCGCTGACGGCATGACCGGTCAGGACGCCGTGCGCATCGCGCAGGGCTTCAACGACGCAATCGGCGTCACCGGCGTGATCCTCACGAAGATGGACGGCGACGCCCGCGGTGGTGCGGCGCTGTCGATCTACGGCGTCACCAAGAAGCCCATCAAGTACATCGGCGTCGGCGAGAAGCCGGACGCCTTGGAAGAGTTCCACCCCGACCGCATGGCGGGCCGCATCCTCCAGCAGGGTGACGTGCTCACGCTCGTCGAGAAGGCGCAGGGCGCCTTCGACGCCGACGAAGCCAAGCGGATGGAGAAGAAGATCAAGAAGGAGGGCATGGACCTCCAGGACTTCCTCTCCGCGATGAAGCAGATGGAGAAGCTGGGCTCGATGCAGAACATCCTGCGGATGCTGCCCGGCGTGAACA
>PNKF01000076.1 GCA_013822285.1 Gemmatimonas sp. | reverse complement strand
GGCCCATCGGCTCTCCGCCCTCGCGCTCGATCTCGAAGACCAGGTGCTCCCCATCGGGCAGCTTGACCTCGAGCTCGAAGGCGTCGTCGGCGGTCAGGAACTCCCAATCGAGGAAGTCGTCGAGCGCGCGCCCATCCACGGACAGCAGCTCCGTGCCCGGAACGATCCCGAGCTCGGCGGCGATGCTTTCTGGCTGGACTTTACTGACGCGGACCATGGTGCCGACGGCGGAAACGAGGACAAAAAAAGCCGCGCGACGCGGCTTAGAAAATCTATTAGGCGGGCGGGCCGAAAGCAATGCAGCGCAGACACTTGCGCCGATTGCCCTCGGCCCTCTCAGGGCTCAGCGACGCCAGGCCTCGAGCGCGGCATCGGCCACCTCGCGCCAGGACTTTTGCAGCGCCGCCGCCGCGCGCGCCACGTCATCCGCCTCCGGCTTCGCCGTGCGCTGCCCGTCGGGGCGCGTGACCACCTTCAGCGCGACCTCCTGCCCCAGCACCTCGACCACCACGCGCTCGCGCGGCAGCACGCGGCGCTGGGCCGCGTATCGCCGCACGCCGATGCTGCTGGACTCGGTGAGCAGCTGCGCTTCGAGGGAATCCGCGTGCGCGGGGTCGGCGAGCACCTCGATACGCACCCCCGGACGGCCCTTCTTCATCACCGTCGACAGCAGCACGACGTCCAACGCCCCCGCCGTGCGCAGGCGCTCGGCGAGCGCCGCCACCTCTTCTCCCGTCGCATCGTCGAGGTCGGCGGCGAGCACCACAATCGTGCCGTCGGCGGTCTTCGCCTCAACCTCGGCGATCCAGATTCGCAGTGCGTTGGCCCGGTCCTTGAAGTCCTTCGTGCCCGCGCCGAAGCCGCTGCGCTGCACGACGAACTCCGCCGGTGGCGGTCCTTCAGAGAGCACGCGCACCAACGCCGCACCCGTCGGCGTCACCAGCTCGCCGCTGCCCTCCGGCCCCGGACGCACGGGCAAGCCCTCGAGCAAACGCAGGGTCGCGGCCGTGGGCACGGCCATGCGGCCGTGCTGGGTGTCCACGAAGCCGTCACCGAGCGGAATCGTCCCGCAGTAGACATGCTCGACGCCCAGTTGCTCGAGACCCCAGATCGTCCCGACGATGTCGAGGATCGCGTCCACGCTGCCGACCTCATGCAGGTGCACGCGCTCCACCGTGGTGCCATGGATCGCCGCTTCGCATTCGGTGATCAGCGTGAAGCACCGATTCGCCTTCTCCTTCACGCTCGCCGGCGCCGGCGTCGCATCGACGATCGCCTTGATGTGCTTGAGGTGCCGCCCGTGCGGCTGCGGCGGAATCGTGAAGTCCACCTTGCTGCAGGCGATCTGTCCGCGGCTCACGCGCGTGATCTGCACGCCGATGTCGGCGATGCCCAGCGTCTGCGGCAGCTCACGCACGAAAGACTCCGGCAGGCCGCAGTCGAGCAGCGCCCCGAGGCACATGTCGCCGGCGATGCCGGACATCGGGTCGAGAATGGCGATACGCGTCATATGCGTGGCAAATCTAGCGCGTCCGTGGATTAGCTTATAGTCGTGACGACTCCCCCTGCTCCGCTCCCGTACGAGCTCATCGGCGGCGAGGCCGGCGTCCAGCAACTGGTCGATCGTTTCTACGACCTGATGGACACCGCGCCCGAGGCCGCCGAGGTTCGCGCCCTGCACGCCAAGAGCCTCAAGGTCTCGCGCGAGAAGCTCTTCCAGTTCCTCACCGGATGGCTCGGCGGACCGCAGCTCTACGTCGAACGCTATGGGCATCCGATGCTGCGCGCGCGGCATATGCCGTTCCCCATCGCCGAACGCGAGCGTGATCAGTGGCTCTGGTGCATGGAGCGCGCGATCACCGAACATCCGATGCCGGACGAACTCAAGGTCTTCTTGCGGCAACGGTTCACGCCGCTCGCGGATCACATGAGGAATCGCTGATGCGTGGACCTGCCGCGGTAAGCTGGATCTCGCGCCTCGCGTTGGCGCTGCCGCTGCTTGCGCTTCCTCGGGCCCTGCAGGCACAGCGGCTCGACGGCAACCTGCGCATGCCCTCCGGCGCTCCCGCGGCTGGCGTCGTGCTCACCGCGGTGGATGGATCCGGGGCAATCCTCGGGCGCAGTGTGTCGCGCGACGACGGCAGCTACGCGCTCTATCTCTCGCGGGCAGGCGCAATCGAACTGCGCGCCAAGCGCGTCGGGTACGACGTTGAGACCGTTGGCAAGGCAACAGTGAACGGCACCGAGGTCGTGCGGCTCGCGGCACAGCTCGACGAACGCCCTGCCCCGCTCTTGCAGATTCCCCGCGGGGCCGCCACCTGCGGTGACGGTCGCGGCAAGCGCGTCGCCGATCGGCTCTACGAAGACGTGCTCACGGCGGCCGCGGCCGCCCAGTACCGCGTCGGCCGTCAGGATCAGCAGGCGCGCTACATCACGACGCAGTATCGCATCGCCAAGACCTCCGACGATACGCTGCGCGCGGCCCTGCGCCGCGTGAGCGGCAGCCTTCCCGCCCCGTTCCCGCCCGCCGACACGGCCCGGCTCGAGGCCGACGGGTTCTTCGCCACGATTGGCGGCAATCGCACCTTCTTCGCACCCGACCTCGAGATCCTCGCGTCCGAGTGGTTCCTGCGCACGCACTGCATACGCGTCCGTCGGGCCGACGACGATTCGGTCGTCCTCGCGATGACGCCGCTGCGCCAGCGCCGGGGCCGCGTGGACGTCGAGGGCGAGTTCGTACTCGACTGGCCGACGCTGGCCCTGCGCGAGTTCCGATTTCGCTATGTCGATCTTCCCGAGACCGAGCGTCTCTCGGGGGCCGGCGGCATGCTGCGTTTCGGCCGCACGCCGGCCGGTGGCTGGTTGATCACCGAGTGGCGGCAGCGGACGCCCTTCCTCAACTACTTCGCGGGCGAAGGCAACACCACGCTGATCCGCACGCAGATGCTGCAGGTCGATGTCGTCGCGCACTTCGTGGCCGGTGGCCAAGTGCTGGCCGTCGCCGATGATTCCAACCGCTTGGTGTTCCAGCGCAATCCGCACGGCGTGCGGGTGGCCGGCACGCCCTTCGCGCCGCTCTGCCCGGAACGCACGACCATTCAGCCGACCGCGGCGCTGCGCGGGCAGCTGCGGGCGGACTCGTCCGATGCGCCGATGGCGAACACCGTGATCCGCGCCTCCTGGACCCTGCCGGTCATCGTGAACCGCACCGATGTGCAGGAACGCGAAGAAGTGCGTGAGGCCATCACCGATGCCGAAGGCCGCTGGTTCCTGTGCGACATCCCGCTCGAGCGCGAGGTCACCGTGCGCTGGGAGACAGGAACCGAGGAGCGCCGCATTCCGGTTCGCGCGACGCAGGCGTTCAGCGTGGTCGAGGTGCAGCAACCGCGCTGACACCGTGGCGCGCCGACAGCTCGGCGCGCCACGACGATGCAGCAGCTACCAGCGGTAGCTCGCGCCGCTGCCCGTATTGAACACCACCACCTCGGCGTCACGCGAGAGCCGTCCCTTCGCCACGAGCTGGCGCGTGGCCTCCAGCGCGGCCCCGCCCTCCGGCGCGGCGTCGATGCCGCTCTTGCTCGCCAGCAGGAACGTGCCGCTGCGGATCGCCTCCTCACTCACGGCCTCGGCGTCACCGCCGCTCTCCCGCAGGGTCCGCAGCGTAAGACGGTCGCCGAGTGGTCCCGGCACGCGCAGGCCGCTGGCGTGCGTCGTCGGGGCCTCCCAGGGCGTGGCTTTCTCCTCACCGGCCGCGAAGGCGCGCACCAAGGGCGCACAGCCCGCCGCCTGCGCGATGACCATGCGCGGCTTCTTCGTCTCGCGCGGCAGCCAGCCCCAATCGAGCATTTCGCCGATCGCCTTCCAGATGCCGATCGTGCCTTCTCCGCCGCCCGTGGGATACACGATGGCGTCCGGCAATCGCCAGCCCAGTTGCTCGGCGACTTCGTAGCCCATCGTCTTCATGCCTTCCACGCGGTACGGCTCTCGCACCGTCGCCACGTTGAAGAACCCGCTCTCACGGGCGAAGGTCAGCGTGGCCTTACCTGCGTCACCGATGTGCCCCGGCAGCAACTGCAGATCGGCGCCGAAGGCGCGGATCGAGCCGAGAATCGGCGGCGGCGTCGTCTCCGGCGCATAGATGCGGCAGGGCATGCCCGCCGCCGCCGCGTACGCTGCCAAGGCGATGCCGGCGTTGCCCGCCGTCGGTACGCAGACACCCGGCAGGCCCAGCGCCTTCGCTCGCGTGACGGCCATCATCAGTCCGCGTGCCTTGAAGCTCGCCGTCGGATTGATGCCTTCGTCCTTCACCCACAGGCGTCGCAGGCCGATCTCCTGCGCCAAGTGCGGCAGCTCGACCAATGGCGTCATGCCCTCGCCCAAGGTGACGGCCCGCTCGCCAGCCTGGAGCGGCAGCGCCGCGCCGTAGCGCCACAGGCTCGCCTCGCCGGTGATGGCCGACTTCGCCACCGGCGCCGCATAACGCACCAGCAGCGGCTGACTGCAGTCCGGGCAGAGGGAGGCGAGCTTCGCGCCGTCAGGCTGCGAATACGAGCAAACGGAACAGTGCAGAGACCAGGACATGTGCGAGAGGATCGAAGAGCGAAGAACGAGGAGCGAGGGGCGAGGGACGAAGGATCAAGAGAGAAGGACGAGGAGCTACGACTGAGAATCGGAGGGCGAAATTTCCGGCGGCTGGCCTGTCGGATCAGCTGGCGCCGCGGTTGGCGGCTCGGCTGGCGGAGCGACGCCGAGCGCCTCGAGCAGCTTCCTCGCGCTCGCGGCACTGAACCCTTCTAACGCAGCGATCTGCTCCACCGTTGCGTCCTTCACGCCCTGCAGTGAACCGAACGCACTCAGCAGCGCGCTGCGCTTCTTGGGGCCGACGCCCGGGATGCGCAGCAACTCACTCGTGACCGTGCGCATCGTGCGCCGCTTGCGATTGTAGCTCACCGCCGTGCGGTGCGCTTCGTCGCGCACCTGTTGCAGCAGTCGGAGCGCCGCCGAGCGACGCGGCAGCCGCAACGGCTCGCGTCGACCACGCATGAATACTTCTTCGTCGCGCTTCGCGAGGCCAATCAGGGGCAGATGGCCAAGCCCCTGCGCCTGGAGCACTTCGTCCGCGGCACTCAGCTGGCCTTTGCCACCGTCCACCATGATCAGGTCCGGCAGCGGACGCTGCTCTTCGACCCGGCGACGGAAGTAGCGCCCCACCACTTCGCGCATCGATTGGAAGTCGTCGGGCCCCTGCGCCTCATCGACCGTCTTCACCTTCATCGTCCGATACTCGGCGCGGCGTGGGCGTCCGTTCTCGAACCAGACGATGCCACCGACGCTGTCCTTGCCCTGCGCCGTGGAATTGTCGAAGCAGATGATGCTGCGCGGCAGCTTCTCCAGCCCCAGCGCCTGCCCGAGCTCGTACACGGGGTCGGCCGCGCGCTCGTCGGTCTCCTGCTCCGCCAGCTTGAACTCTTCCAGCAGGTGCCGCGCGTTCTGCTCCGCAAGGTCAAGCAGCTCCCGCTTGGGGCCGCGCTGCGGCACCAGGACCCGCGCCGCGCCCTGCAGCGCTTCCTCGAAGAGCGGCCGGTCCTCGAAATCGAATGGCAGCAGCAGCTCACGTGCCCGCGCCGGCGCCTTGAGGTAAGCGCTGACGAGATAGGTGCTCAGCACCTGCCCGTCCGGCTCGCCCTCCACCCCTTCGAGGAAACGGTGCTCGCGTGCGACCAGCTTGCCGTTGCGGATGCGCAGCAGCGTCGCGGCGGCGTCATCACCATCGCGGGCATAGCCGATCACATCGCGGTCTCCACCTTCGACCTCGGCGACCAGCGATGGTTCCTCCATGCGCTGCAGCTTGCCGATGGCATCACGCAGCTCCGCCGCGCGCTCGAAGTTCATCGCCTCGGCGGCCTGCTCCATCAGCGCGCGCACGCGCAGCACCACGTCGTCCGTCTTGCCGTCGAGGAATGTCAGCAGCTCACCAATCATCGCGCCGTACTCGGCGCGCGACTGCAACCCGATGCACGGCGCCTTGCAGCGGCCGATGTGGTAATCGAGACAGGCGCGCTCCGGCATCTCGCGCGGCATGTCGTAGCGGCAGGAGCGCACCGTGAAGATGCGCTTCACCACGTCGAGCGCCTGCCGCATCGCGGCGACGTCGGTGTATGGGCCGAAGTAGCGCGCGCCGTCGTCCTGGAGGCGCCGCGTGACGAACACCCGCGGATAGGGCTCCTGGACGGTGACCTTGATGAACGGATAGGTCTTATCGTCCCGGAGCATCACGTTGTACTTCGGCCGGTGCTCCTTGATCAGGTTGTTCTCGAGGATCAGCGCATGCGCCTCGTCCGGCACGACGATCGTCTCGAGGTCGGCAATGCGCTCGACCAAGCGCCGCGTCTTGGGATTGTCCCAGTGCTCCGACGCGAAGTAACTGCGCACGCGGGGTCGCAGGCGCTTCGCCTTGCCGACGTACAGCACCTCACCGTCCGCCGACTTCCAGAGATAGACGCCTGGTGTCTCCGGCAGATGGGCGAGTTGCTGCGCGACCTTCTCAGGCGCGTCGGGCACCGTCGACTCCCGCCACGCGCGTCAACACCAGATAGCCGGCCCCGTACGCGCCGAGGATCAGCATCGCTTCGACGATTGGATGCCAGGCCGGGATCACGGCGGCGACGCCGTAGCCTGCGGCAGCGGCCAACGCGGCGCAGGCCCACAGTGTCGCGGAGAGCCGCCCCATCGATGGCAGTGTGCCGACCTGTCGTTCGACATGCCCACGCAGCAATCGATACTCGAGCCACGCGGCGAGTCCCGACGCGGCGGTGAGCAGGCCGACGCCGAGCTGCGGCGCCAATCCGAACCGTTCGGGCAGCGTCATCGCGAGGGAGAGCCCGAGGATCGCGGCCAATCCCACGCGCAATGCCGCGAAGCGCAGCGGCGTGGCGGTATCGCGAAGCGCGAAGCTCGCCGACGAGTACAGGCGTCCCATCGTGCCCGCGAGCATGCCCACACCGGAGCCCGCCAGCGCCGCCCAGACCCACATCGCGTCAGCACGCGTGAACGCACCGCCTTCGTACAGGGCCGACGCCATCACGCGGCCGAAGACGATCAAGCCGATGACCGACGGAACCACGAAGAACGCGATCCGCGTGCGGCCGCTGGTCAGACGCGCACGCAAGGCATCCGCAATCTCCTCGCGACTACCGGTCGCACCGGACATCGCCGGCAACTCACTCGCAGCGATCGACATCCCGAACAGCGATACCGGCAACATCGAGATCGCCTGCGCGTACGTCAGCGTGGCCAAGGCACCCGCCCCAAGCAACGACGCGATCAGCGTGTCCGCGTACGCGCTCAATTGCACGACCCCGCGCGTCGCCACCGCCGGACCGAAGTTCCGCACGACGGTCTTCACCTCGGCAGCGGAACTCCCCGCCCCGACGCGCAGCGCGCGATCGAGTCGCAGCACGCTTGGCAACTGCACGGCGAGCTGCAGCGCCGAGCCGACCACAGAGCCGAACGCCACTGCCACGGCAAGCTCGGCGCTCTCGGCCCCGAGCAGGCCACCGCGCCACACCAAGGCCGCGATGATCGCCGCATTCCACAGCACCGGCGATGCATACGACAGGAAGAACCGCCGATGCGCGTTCAGCACGCCCAGACACCAAGCCGAAAGCACGAGCAGCCCGAGACCCGGCAGGATGATGCGGATGAGCCCTGTCGTCAGCGCCTGCGTCTCGCTGGCGAGCCCGGGGGCCAGCAGCCACACCACCTGCGGTGCGAACACGATGCCGAGCAGCACCAGCACCGAGACCAACAGCGCGAGCAGCGCGAGGATCGTCCCCGCGACGCGGCCCGCCTCCTCCCGCCGGCCCTCGGCAAGCAGCTTCGCATACACGGGAATGAACGACGCCGAGAGCGAGCCCTCGCCGAACAAGTTCTGCAACAGGTTCGGGATGCGAAACGCGGCGGCCAGCGCGTCGGCCACGGGGCCGGCGCCGAGGAAGTGCGCGGTGACCCGCTGGCGGACGAGGCCGAAGACGCGGCTGAGGAGGATTCCGGCCGCGACGAGCCGCGCCCCTCCCGCGCGTGTCATCCGCCGACCAGCGATGCGGCGTGCATCGCGGCGCCCGCCTTCAGCTGCGCAAGCAACAGGTCCCCGTGGCGCGCCAGCATCGGCACCGGATTCAACCGACGCTCTTGCCGCTGATTCTCCGGCATCAGGGCGGCCCGCACGGTCGAGAGGTCCATCACGGCTTCGGTCGCACGGCTGCGCGACGCGGCCCGCAGGCGGCGCTCGAGCCGGTCCACGCGATGCAGCATCTGATGGCGCGTCCCTTCGACGACACGGTCCGGAATCAGGTGATCGAGCCCCTGCACCACGCTGCCCAGGGCATCGAGACGCGCCGCAAGGTCATGCCGCAAACCGTCGAGCGCATCGCGCACGGCCGCCGGCATCGCGCGATCACCCACGCGGCGCTCCGCTTCGTGCGGCACCTTGAGATCATCGAGGACCATGCCCAGACGTCCCAGACGCCGATCGATGCTCGGCTCGACGATCGTCGTCGACCAGCGCGGCACCGCCAGCGGCGGCGCGACGCCCAAGGCGTCGGCGACAGCGCTCACCTGCGCGAAGTACGCGATCTCGCCAGGGCCCGCCACGTACGCCACCGTCGGCAGGATGCGACGCTCCACCACCGGACGCAGCAGCACGTTCGCGGAGAGAATGCTGTCCGCGCGATGCGCGACTTCCGACGCCTGGGAAATCGGAATGCGTTCCTTCACACCCGCGAGTGCGCGGAAGACCAACGAGAGCCGCGGCACGCGCGCCACCTGCGGTCGGAAGCCGGCGCGTTCGATGGCCACCATGCGCAGCGCCAGCGCTTCGTCGACGCCGGCGGCGCGACGCAGCGCTTCGACCAGCGTGGGTCGCGCCGCCGCGCGCGTGGCCGGATGCCAGGCATCGAGCACCGCGATGCCATGCGGCTCGAGCAGCGTGCGCAGGAAGCGCACGTACGAACCTCCCACCGTCGCGTCGGGGTGATACGCCGACTTGAGGGCGTCGAGGATCGCACCGTGCGGCGCCGAGCCGGCAGCCGCCACCAGCTGCTCGAACTGCTCACCCGTGTCCCCCAGGGGCATCTCCGCCATCACGACGCCCTCAGGCCCGCGGCGCGGAATGCTCAAGCGATGGACCTGCCCCTCACCCGCGACGGCGGTCCATGCCGCTTCGGCGAAGTCGCCGTCGTCCGTGGCAGCCCAGAACACGGGCGCGGTCGGGATTCCCGTCTCGCGCTCGATGCGGTCCGCCAGCGCCAG
>PNKF01000075.1 GCA_013822285.1 Gemmatimonas sp. | reverse complement strand
AGTTGAGGCCGAAGCGGTGCGCCATCGGCGCGTAGAGATCGCGGGTCTCCATCGCGATGCGCTGCCGCTTCTCCTCCGGCATCCACTCCAGCGTGCGCATGTTGTGCAGCCGGTCCGCCAGCTTCACGAGGATCACGCGCACGTCCTTGGCCACGGAGAGCAGCAGCTTGCGATAGCTCTCGACCTGCCGCTCCTCGCGCGAGGCCATCGGCAGGTGGCCGATCTTGGTGAGGCCGTCCACGATCTGCGCGATCTCGCGACCGAACTCCCGCTCCACGTCCTCGACGGAGTACGCCGTGTCCTCGACCACGTCGTGGATCAGGCCGCTGGCCACGGTGATTGAGTCGAGCTGCAGCTCGGCGAGGATCTTCGCGACCTGCACGCAGTGCGTGACGTAGGGATCGCCGTTGCGCCGCGTCTGCCCGGCGTGCGCCTTCTCGCTGAAGCGGTAGGCTTTGGCGAGCAGGTCCAAGTCCAAGCGCCCCGACGCCTGTTCGGACGTCAGGTCCCAGCCGGGAATCAGGTCGGTCAGGACGGGGGCGCTCATATCTCGGTATATCGCGGGATGCCGTCTCGTGGTCAACTGGCTGGGAGACGTTGGACGGGGGCACGGGCGGAGATGGGGAGAGGAGAATGTGAGAAACGGGGGGCAGACGTCTCACGAACCTCGCCCCCCTCCCCCCCGTCTCGCCCATTCCCGTCTCCCACCCTCCGCCCCTGCCCCCCTGCGACCTCTCCCACTTGCTGACAAACTCCTGACCCAAGCGCCGCGCTCCGACCCGATATTTCGCACATGCTCCGTCGCCGCTCCCCGCTGCTGCTCGTCCTCGCCGTCTCCCTAGGCCTGACCGGCTTCCTCGCCTATCGGGCCTGGGATGCCGCGCACCGGCGCCGCTGGGACGCGCTGCGGACCATGCGGGAGTACGCCGCCTTCGCCGCTTGGGAGATCAACATCACGGTGAAGGAAGCGCTGTACTCCCAACTGATCTGGATCTTCTCGCCGGTCAATCCGGCCGCTCCCCTGCTGCCGGGAGAGCGACTGCCCGGACCCGACGTGCTCGCCAGCACGCTCAAGCCCGCCTATCGTTGCGACCCCGACGCGCCGCCGTCGAGCTTCCGCGTCGATCTCGTCACGGGTGCATTGGCGACCGCAGGGCCTGAGCTGCTGCCGGCCTTCGCGGCCTGGATTCGCGACACTGTACCGGCCCATGCGCGGGCCAAGCATACGCGGGATCTCACGTTCTCCGGCATCTGGGGCGACATCGCGGGTCAGCGACGAGGCATCGTGTTCACCGTGAAGTGGGACGCGGAGTCCCGGCAGCGCGCGGCCTACGGCACCGAGTTCTGCCTCGCCCAGATCGGCCGCGCGTCCATCGAAAAGATCATCGCCACCGGCCACGTGCTGCCGCCGAGCCTGGCGCGGGACCTGCCCAACGACTCGCTGTTCTCGGTCGTGGTGCGCGACGGACTGGGCAGCACCATCGCCACCTCGCGTGTCCGCTACGAGAGCGCGTTTCGGGGCAGCCACTCCCTGGATGCGTTCGGCACCATCAACACCGACGTCACGTTCAATCCGGGCATCGCCGCTGCAGTCTTCCCCGACGGCATCCCGCGTTCGAACCTGCCGCTGGCGCTGGCGTCGATCGCGTTGGCCCTTGCCCTCGTCGTCGTGGGGACCATGCAACTCCGTCGTGAAGACGAGCTGCAGCGCCTGCGCACGGACTTCATCGCCTCCGTGTCGCACGAACTGCGGACGCCACTGGCGCAGCTGCGCATGTTCGCCGAGACACTGCTGCTCGGGCGCGTCCGCAGCGACGAGGAGCGCACGCGTTCGCTGGAGATCATCGACCAAGAGGCACGGCGCCTCTCGCATCTGGTCGAGAACATCCTGCAGTTCTCGCGCGCCGAGCGACGCGCCGTCACGGTGACGCGCGTCTCGCAGCCGCTGGCCCCGATCGTCCGCGACACCATCGAGATGTTCCAGCCCATGGCCCGCGCGCGCCGCGTGCAGCTGACCACCGCCCTCGCCGAGGACGCCGTCGCCGACGTCGATGCCGCGGCGATGCGGCAGATCGTGCTCAACCTGCTCGACAACGCCGTTAAGTACGGGCCGACCGGACAGGTCATCCATGTCGCCCTCAAGCGCGTGGGCGACAGCGTGCTGCTGACCGTGGAGGACGAAGGCCCCGGCATTCCCGCTGCGGATCGCGTCCGCATCTGGAAGGCCTTCCAACGCCTCGAGCGCGACGTGAACTCGGCCGTCGCCGGCAGCGGCATCGGCTTGTCGGTGGTCTGCGAGCTGGTGCTCGGGCACGGCGGTCGGGCCTGGGTGGAGACGCCGGAGTCGGGCCGCGGCGCGCGCTTCGTCGTCGAGCTCCCGAGCGCAGGAGCCCGCGCATGAAAGGCCGCATCCTGATCGTCGAAGACAATCCGGACCTGGCCTTCGGACTCCGGAACAACCTGGAGATCGAGGGCTACGAGGTCCGCGTCGCCGAGGACGGACCCAGCGGCGTGCAGCGCATCCTCGAGTGGAAGCCAGATCTCGTCATTCTCGATCTCATGCTCCCGGGCATGGATGGCTATCGCGTGCTGCGGACCGTCCGCGATGCCGGCTTCGCGAATCCCGTGCTGATGTTGACCGCGCGCGGCCAGGAGTCCGACAAGGTGCTCGGGCTGCGCTCGGGGGCCGACGATTACGTGACGAAGCCCTTCGGTGTCCTCGAACTCATGGCGCGCGTCGAAGCCCTGCTGCGTCGCGCTCGCAATGGCGCAAAGCCGGCAGTCGACGCCTTCGGCGACGTGAAGGTGGACCGCGCGGCGCGCTGCGTCACGAAGAACGGCGTCGCGGTGGCGCTCGCTCCGATGGAGTATGAGTTGCTGGTCGCGCTGTTGGATCGAGCCGGCCAGGCCGTTTCGCGGCACGATCTCATGCGCCACGTGTGGGGATACGACGCGAGCATCGTCTCGCGCACCGTCGACACGCACGTCATGGAGCTGCGCCGCAAGCTCGAAGCGACACCGGGCGAGCCACGGCACATCCTCACGGTGCGCAAGGCGGGATACCGCCTCGAGCTCTGAGCCGTCGGTCGCGTCGACAGAACGCTGACACGCAGCCGACGATTCGCTCGCACCGCGCCCACCACAGCGCGAACGATGCACCGTAACCTGTGCTCGACTTCATCATCGAGCCCAGCGTGCCACGCCCCATCGTCCATCTTGCCTGCGCCATCGCCTTCCTTCATTCGCTCGCCACCGACGGCCTCGGCCAAGTCGTGGCCCGGCGCGCGGAGGCCGCCATCGTCGTCGACGGTCGCCTCGGTCGGGACGAGTGGGGGTCCGCGAGTGTCGTCACCGGCTTCGTGCAGGCCTCGCCAGAGCCAGGTCGGCCGGCGAGCCAAGCGAGCAGCGCCCAAGTGCTGTTCGACGACCTGGCGATCTACGTCGCCCTGCGCCTGACGGATCTCGCGCCCGACTCGATCGTCGCGCCGCTGGCACGGCGCGACTTCACGGGCTACTCCGACTGGGCGCATGTCATCATCGACTCGTACCAAGACCGGCGCACCGCGTTTCGCTTTGCCCTGAATCCCGCCGGCGTGAAGCGCGACGGCTACATCTCCGGCGACAGCGAAGCCACCGAAGACCTGGGTTGGGATGCCGTGTGGGATGGTGCCGTCAGCCGCGACGCCACGGGCTGGACGGCTGAATTCCGCATTCCGCTCTCGCAGCTGCGCTTCGACACCTCGCGCGATGTCGCCGAATGGGGAATCCAATTCGGGCGCGACATCGCGCGCCGCGCTGAACGTTCTCACTGGACGCTCAT
Source organism: Gemmatimonas sp. (assembly GCA_013822285.1). Lineage (GTDB taxonomy): Bacteria > Gemmatimonadota > Gemmatimonadetes > Gemmatimonadales > Gemmatimonadaceae > Pseudogemmatithrix. Next base: position 5,579 of record PNKF01000075.1, on the reverse strand, counting down.
CACGCCCGCGCAGGGCGGCTATGTCTCGCGGTTCGGCACGCTGCGCGGCCTGCGGCCGCCGGCCCGCCTGCGCCGACTCGAGCTCATGCCTTTCACCCTCGGCACCGTGACCCACGCGCCGGTCGAGGTAGGCAATCCCTTCTTCCGGCAGGATCGCGTCGCGCGCAGCGCGGGTCTCGACCTGCGCGCAGGACTCACCAGTGATCTCACCGTCAGTGCCACACTGCTGCCTGACTTCGGCCAGGTCGAGGCGGATCCCGCGCTGGTGAATCTCTCCGGTGTGGAGGTCGGCTTCGCCGAGCGCCGCCCGTTCTTCGTCGAAGGCGGCGACCTGTTCCAGCAGAACATCGCGGCACAGGACTGGGTCGTGGGGCGCGACCAACTCTTCTACTCACGGCGCATCGGTCGCAGCGTTCAGGGCAGCCCGCCCGCGGACGCGCAGTTCGCCGAACGCGTGGACGCCACGCGATTGCTCGGCGCACTGAAGCTCTCCGGCAAGACGCGCGACGGCTGGTCCATCGGCGCGCTCTCGGCGACGACGGAGGAGACGCGGGCGCGATTCGTGGATGCCGCTGGCCTGCCCGGATCGACAGTCGTCGAACCGATGACCCACTACGGCGTGCTGCGCGTAGCCCGTGACATCGACGGCGGTGAGGGGACGGTCGGGCTGTTCGCGACCAGCACGCATCGGCGCTTGGCGGACACGCCGCTCACCTCGCTGCGGAGCGGGGCGCTCGTGGGGGGCGTCACGCTTCGCCAACGCTTTGCGAGTGCCCGCTGGCAGGTCGAGGCAGCACTCGTGGGGAGCGAGGTGCGCGGCAGCGCCGTCGCCATCGCCGCGACGCAACGCAGCATCACGCGCCTCTATCAGCGCGCTGACGCTGCGCACCTCCGCGTCGACAGCAGCTCGACGGCCCTTCGCGGTATCGGCAGCAGCGTCACCGTGGCGAAAGTGGCGGGCGGCGTCCTGCGCGGCGGCATCGCCGGCGGACTCAAGACACCAGGCTTCGAACCGAACGACCTCGGCTTGATGGCGCGCGCCGACGTGGTGCACGGCGGCGCATGGTTAGGCCTCGAGAGCTTCGCGCTGGCGACGCGCACGCGGGCGCGGGCGCTGTGGCTGAATACTTGGTACCAGACCACGACCGCCGGCGAGCGCACGCTGCGCGGCGCACGACTGTGGGGGCGCGTCCAACTCCGCAACTTTCACGCGCTGGCCTCCGAGGTGGGGCTGGACGGCAGCGCACTCGGCGTGCACGTGCTGCGCGGTGGACCGGCGCTCATGCTGCCGACCCGCCTGTCCCATTCTGTGCGCTATACCTCGGATACGCGGCGCCCGATCTCGCTGAGCGTGGGGCATTTCTACCTGCGTGCGCTGCAGGCGGATGGCTTCGTGCACACCCTGACGCCGGACGTCACCTTGCGGCCCTCGGCGCGCGCCGAGGGCACGCTGGGCACGATGCTGAGTCGGAACCGCCTGCCGTGGCAGTTCGTGGGCCTCGCGCGCGCAGCCGACGGTGTGCAGCGCAGCGTGGTCGGCGACCTGCACCAGCGGCAGGCCGCGCTCACCGCGCGCGTGAACTACGCGTTCACCCCCAACCTCTCGCTGCAGCTCTACGCCCAACCCTTCGTCGCCGCCGGTCGCATCGCGGGCTTCGACGAAGTCGTCGATCCACGCGCCGCGCGTTGGAGCGCGCGTGTGCGGCGCTACGAGGCCGCCGACGTCCAGCGGCTTGCCGATGGTCGCGTGCGGCTCGGCAGCGGGACCGCCGCCGTCACGATGCAGGACCCGAGCTTCGCGCGGGCGCAACTGCGCGGCAATGCCGTGCTGCGTTGGGAATACCGGCCCAGTTCGACGCTCTTCGTGGTGTGGAGCCAGATGCGCGACCACACGGGCGACCCGAGCGTGCAATCGTTGGACGTGCATGGGGCTGACCTCTGGGCGCGCACGGCGACGAACCTGCTCACCGTGAAATGGACGCATTACCTCGGCAGCTGAGCGGGCCTCATGCGGCCACGCATCACAACAATCCCATCTCGGCAAAGGAGACATAGCGCCCTCGCCCGATCACCACATGATCATGGATGGGAATGTCGAGGAGTCTCCCCGCCGCCACGAGCTGGCTGGTGATCGCCCGGTCATCGGCGCTGGGCGTCGGATCGCCGCTCGGATGGTTGTGGATCAGCACCACGCTCGCGGCGCGCTCGGCGATCGCCTCGCGAAAGACTTCGCGCGGATGCACCAGGCTCGAGTTCAGGATGCCGCGACTTACGAGGATGTCGCGTTCAAGGCGATGCTGAGAATCCAGCACGGCCACATGGAACTCCTCGACCGTAAGCCCTTCCATGCGAGGGCCGTAGAAACGCCACACGTCACGCGGGCCACGTAAGGGCTCGCCGTCGTCCGCGGTTTCGACGGCGAGCCGCCGTCCGAGTTCCAGCGCGGCGTGGATCGACAGCGCCTTCGCCTCACCGAGCCCGTGCATGGCGGTGAGCGTCGCGATCGGTAGCTGGGAGAGTCGCCGCAGCGATCCACCGGCACGATGCAGGATCTGCTGCGCCGCCTCCGACACGGGGAATCCGGCCGTCCCGGTCCCCAAGAGCAGCGCGAGGAGTTCTGCGGAGGTCAGCGCCGACGCGCCCAGCGCGCGAAGGCGTTCCCGCGGGCGGTCAGCGGGTGGGAGGGAGAGGATGTTGGTCACCCGGGGACTGTATGCCTTCGGGCGGCTTTGTCCCGTACCGATTCACTGCGAGGCTGGCAATCTCCCTGCCGCGCTCGAGTGGGAGAGGTCGCAAGGGGACGGGGGCGGAGAGGGTGACAGGGAAATGCGAAAGACGGGGGGCAGACGTCGCACGAACCTCGCGCGTCTTCCCCCCGTCTCGCCCATTCCCGTCTCTCTATCTCCGCCCCCGTCCCCGTCCCACGTCTCCCAGCTCAGGAAGAGAGACGGGTTCAGCCATCACGCTCCGTGGCACTTCTTGAACTTCTTGCCACTCCCACACGGACACGGATCATTGCGCCCCACGTTCGCATACTCGCCGTCGCCAGCCGCGGAGTTCGTGCCCGCTCCAGTCACGGCCGGCGGCGGTGCCGCATCCAGCGAGCGCACCCCACGCCCTGCCCCGACCACGCTCGGCGCAGCGCCGCCGGTCGAGCCGGTCGACGTCGCCGACGGCTCCACAGGTGCGAGCCCGAACGGATCCATCGCTGCGCCGGCTGCCGCATTGTCCGACGGCCCCGTCACCGACGTGATGATCGGCGGCATCGGCTGCGGCGGCGGCTCGAACACCAACTGCACCTTGAGGAAACGCTCCGCGAAGGTGTGCTGGATGTCGCGCATGAGGTCTTCGAACATCGTGAACGCGTCCTGCTTGTACTCCACGAGCGGGTCCTTCTGGCCCCAGGAGCGATAGCCGATCGCGTTGCGCAGCTGGTCGAGGTCGTAGAGATGATCCTTCCACTTCTCGTCCAGCACGTTCAGCATGACCAACGAGAGCAGGCGCCCGCCGAACTCGCCCAGCGACTGCACCTTCGCCTCGAAGGCCTGCTGCGCGGCCTCGGCGGCCTCGTCCTGCGCTTCCTTCACCGACGCGGCGCGACGGCCGTCGGGTTCGAAGCCCGGCACGCGGAGCAGGTATTGCATCAGCAGATCCTGCCGCACGAGCTCGACGTCCCAATCCTCCGACGTCTCATACTCGACGAGCGCCGTCTCCACGCGACGCGTGACGGCGGCCTGGACCATCTTCGCCGCCTCGCCACGCAGCTCCTCACCGCCCTCCAGCGCGAACGAGCGCAGCGAGTAGATCACCTCGCGCTGCTGGTTCATCACGTCATCGTAGTCCAGCAGCCGCTTGCGGCTCTGGAAGTTCTGCAGCTCCACGCGCTTCTGCGCCTGTTCGATGGCCCGCGTGATCAGCGAGTGCGTCAACACCTCGCCTTCCTGCGCGCCGAGCCCGTCCATCAGGCGTGCGATGCGGTCCGAGCCGAAGAGCCGCATGAGGTCGTCTTCGAGCGACAGGAAGAACTGCGAGCTGCCGGGGTCACCCTGGCGACCGGCGCGACCGCGCAACTGGCGGTCGATGCGGCGCGACTCGTGACGCTCGGAGCCGATGATGTGCAGGCCGCCCGGCTCCTGCACGTTCACATCCTTGCCCGACGCCGCGTCCTTCACGATCGACGGCTTCGCCTCGCGCACGCCGGCCCCAAGTTTGATGTCGGTGCCGCGGCCGGCCATGTTGGTCGCGATCGTGATCGCCCCCGGCTGGCCCGCGAGCGCCACGATCTCGGCTTCGCGCTGGTGGTACTTCGCGTTGAGCACGTTGTGCGGCAGCCCCGCGCGCTGGAACATGCGCGACAGCGTCTCCGAGGCTTCGACGCTCGTCGTGCCGACGAGCACCGGGAAGCCCAGCCCGTGGAGGCGACGCGTCTCCTCGACGATGCCGTTGTACTTCTCGCGGCGCGTCTTGTACACGAGGTCGTGCCGGTCGTCGCGCTGGATCGGCTTGTTGGTCGGGATGACGGCGACTTCCAGTCCGTAGATCTGGAAGAACTCCGTCTCCTCCGTCTCGGCCGTACCGGTCATGCCGGCCAGCTTCTCGAACAGGCGGAAGTAGTTCTGGATGGTGATCGTCGCGAGCGTCTGCGTCTCGCCCTTCACCTGCACGCCTTCCTTCGCTTCGACGGCCTGGTGCAGTCCCTCGCTCCAGCGGCGGCCCGGCATGGTGCGGCCCGTGTACTCATCGACGATGAGCACCTGGCCCTCCTGCACCACGTAGTTCACGTCCTTCTCGTAGAGGGCGTGGGCCTTGAGGAGCTGATGGATGATGTTGAGCTTCTCGCTGCGCACGGCGTAGGCGGTCTCGACCGCGCGGCGCGCCTCGAGCTTGGCCTTCGCGTCGAGGGAGTCATCGCGCTCGATCTTGCCGATCTCGGTGGAGATGTCCGGCAGCACGAAGTCCATCGGCGACGTCGGCGAGAGGAAGTCCACGCCGGCATCCGTGAGATGCACCGAGTGGCCCTTCTCGTCGAGCACGAAGAGCAGGTCGTCCTCGATGTCGCGGAACTGCTGCTTGACCGCCGACAGCTTACGGTCGGCGAGGTGCGCGAGCTCCTGCTGCAGGATGAGCTGCTTGACGCCCGTCTCCTGCATGACCTTCAGCAGGCGCTTGTTCTTCGGGCTGCCCATGCGCGCCTTGTAGAAGCAGAGCGCCGCCGTGTCCTTGTCGTTGCTCGCCAGCGCCTTCTCACCGCGCGCGACGAGATCGTTCACCAGTTCCGTCTGCCGACGCACGAGGCGCGAGACCGTCGCGTTGTGTTCGGCGTACGCGAGGTCCCCGTCATTCCCGACCGGACCGGAGATGATCAGCGGCGTCCGCGCTTCGTCGATGAGCACCGAGTCCACTTCGTCGACGATCGCATACACATGCTGGCGCTGCACCCGCTGCTCGAGCGCGACCACCATGTTGTCGCGCAGGTAGTCGAAGCCGAACTCGTTGTTCGTGCCGTAGGTGATGTCGCAGGCGTATGCGGCGCGACGCTGCGGCGTCCCCGGCTCCGTGTCGTCGAGGCAGCCGACGGT
>PNKF01000074.1 GCA_013822285.1 Gemmatimonas sp. | reverse complement strand
GGCCGCCGTGAACTGGTGCCCGTCCTGCAAGACCGTGCTCGCCAACGAGCAGGTCGAGGGCGGCGCCTGCGAACGCTGCGGCACGATGGTCGAGCAGCGCTTCCTCGAGCAGTGGTTCTTCAACATCTCCAAGTACGCCCCGCGGCTGCTGGAGAACCTGAACACGCTCGATTGGTCCGCCACGACGAAGCAGGCCCAGCGCAACTGGATCGGCCGCTCCGACGGCGCGCGCCTGCGCTTCCCCGTGCTCGATCCGCTGGCTGACGCCGGCAGCTCGGCCGTTTCCGTCACGACGGAAGTGCGCACGGGTGGCACCAACATCGAAGTCTTCACCACGCGCCCCGACACGATCTTCGGCGCGACGTACCTGGTGCTCGCGCCGGAGCATCCCTTGGTGGATGCGCTCACCACGCCCATGCAGGACGGCGTCGTGCGCGAGTATCGCGCCCGCGCGTCCAAGCAGGACTTGGTGAGCCGCAAGACCTCGAAGGAGAAGACCGGCGAGTTCACCGGCTCTTACGCGGTGAATCCCGCCACCGGCGAGATGATCCCGATCTGGATCGCCGATTACGTGCTCATGGAGTACGGCACCGGCGCCATCATGGCGGTGCCGGGCCACGACGAGCGCGACTTCGAGTTCGCGACGAAGTTCGAGCTGCCCATCGTGCGCGTCGTCGCGGGCGAAGGCCAGACCGCCAAGACGCCGCTCGGCGACGAAGCCTACGTGGGCGATGGCGTGCTCGTGAACTCCGAGCAGTTCGATGGCTTGAGCGTGGACGACGCGAAGGTGAAGGTCACGGCCTGGTTGACCTCGAGGCACGCCGGCGAGGCGGTGACGAACTATCGCCTGCACGACTGGTGCATCTCGCGTCAGCGCTACTGGGGTCCGCCGATCCCGATCGTCTACTGCGACAGCTGCGGCACCGTGCCCGTGCCGGAGTCGCAGCTGCCCGTGCTGCTGCCCAACATCCCCGACTTCAAGCCGGACGATTCGGGCGTCTCGCCGCTGGCGCGTCACGAGGAGTGGTACCACACGCCCTGTCCGCGCTGCGGCAAGCAGGCGCGTCGTGAGACGGACGTCAGCGACACCTTCCTGGACAGCGCCTGGTACTTCCTGCGCTATCCCAGCGTGGGCCGCGACGACATCGCCTTTGACGCCGCGACGACGAAGAAGTGGCTGCCCGTCACGACGTACATCGGCGGCAACGAACACGCGGTGCTGCACCTGCTGTATTCGCGCTTCATCACGATGGTGCTGCACGACGCCGGCCTGCTCGGCTTCGAGGAGCCGTTCACGAAGTTCCGCGCCCACGGCCTCATCATCCGCGAAGGCGCGAAGATGTCGAAGTCCAAGGGCAACGTCGTGAACCCCGACGAGTACATCGACAAGTGGGGCGCGGATTCCTTCCGCACCTACCTGATGTTCCTCGGGCCTTTCGAGGAAGGCGGTGACTTCCGCGACTCGGGCATCAGCGGCGTGAAGCGCTTCCTCGACCGCCTGTGGATCGCCGTGCGCGACCGCGATGAGTCGGCCGCACCGGACGCCGAGGTGATGCGCAAGCTGCACGCGACCATCAAGAAGGTCGGCGAGGACGTGCCCGCGCTGAGCTACAACACGGCGATCGCCGCGATGATGGAGTACATGAACGTGCTCCGGAAGGGCGAGCGCACGCCGGCCCGCGGCGAGGTGGAGCCCTTGGTGCAGCTGGTCGCGCCCTTCGCGCCGCACATCGCCGAGGAGCTGTGGACCATGCTGGGCCATGCGACGAGCGTGTTCGACTCGCGCTGGCCGACCTTCGATGCGTCGCTGCTCGCCAGCGACGAGATCGAGCTCGTCGTGCAGGTCGGCGGCAAGACGCGCGGCAAGGTGCTGGTGCCGAAGGACGTCACGCAGGACGCCGCGCTGGCCGCGGCCAAGGCGGATCCGGCCATTGGCAAGTTCATCATTGGTGAGCCGAAGAAGGTCATCCTCGTGCCCGGGCGGTTGCTCAACGTGGTGGTCTAGCGAACCGCGGCCACAGAGGCACAGAGACACAGAGGATTGCGCCGGTTCGAAAACTGCAAACACTTGGGGGTCCGCGCCGATACGTCGGCGTGGACCCCCAAGTGCTTGTTGCAACCGTTGCGATGCCCGCCCCGCGGCACGCAAAGCTCAGTGCCTCCGTGCCTCCGTGGCAAAGTCGTTCACGCCACCGCGAGGATCTCCCGCTCCAATCGCGCGTAGCTCGTTTCCATGCCCGCCGTCATACCGGTGCCAAGCACCATGTCACGGACCTCCTTGCTCGGATACGTGATGACGAGGCTGAGCAGCGTGCCGGTCGGCAGCGCCGTCAGCGTCATCTCGTTGCGCGTCCCCGGCCCGTCCATGCCGATCATCTGCTCGCTGGTCACCGCGCGGTAGGGCGCCGTCGATTCCAGCAGTGCACCCGTGAAGCCGAAGCGCTGCGACTTGTCGTCCGACTCCCATTCGTAGCGGTACGACTGCCCGACCTTGGTCGCGACCTCGCAGACCGGCATGGTCCAGCCGTCGGGCCCGAGCAGCCAGCGCTGCATCAGCGCCGGCTCGTGGTGCGCCCGCCACACCTGCTCCACGCTGCCGCGGATCACGCGGCTGACGCGAACTTCGGTGTCGCTGAGAATCTGCGCATCGACGCTTCGATCGGCCGCGAATGCCTTGAGATCGGCGAGGACCGCATCGATCTGCCCCATCGCCGACTTCGTGCCTTCGATCATACCCAGCTTCACCAGCTGTTCCATCGACTCGAGGCTCGTGAAGGTCGTGACGCTGGTGTAGCGCGCCCCCTGCTTCGTGCGCTCGAAGCGGAACGACATGCGCATCGTCGGCATCGCCGTGTTGCGGTTGCCCTGCTCGTCGGCGAAGCCGTCTTCCATTTCCATGAGCGCGTAGGGATCCACGCGCAGGAACTTGAACCAACCGCGCGACTTCTCGCCGTTCGGGCCGGTCATGTAGTAGTGCGACTCACCGCCGGGGTACACCTCGTGGCGCGTGAAGGTCGCCGGCCACTGCTCCGGCCCCCAGAAGCGCTCGAGCTGACGGGGGTCCACATAGGCCTCCCACAGCCGCTCCAGCGTGCAGGGATAATCCGCGACGATGGTCAGCGTGAGCGCTTCGGGGTCAGACGAGATCGACGTAATGGGCATGGCTACCTCCTGGGGGGACGGGGCTCGGCGAGTACCGCGTCGAGCTGGCTGAAGCGCTCGAACCAAAGCTGTTCGAGCTGTTGCAGCAGCGTGCGCGCCTGCGCCAGCCGCTGGGGATTGCCGCGCACGATGCGCTCGCGGCCCTGCACCTGCTTGGTCACCAGTCCCGCCTCCTCGAGCACCGCCACGTGCTTCTGCACGGCGGCCCAGGACATCTCGTAGCGTTCGGCCAGCACGGACACCGACGCCGGCTCGCCGGCCATCAGCCGCGCGACAATGTCGCGCCGCGTGCGATCGGCGAGGGCCCGGAAGAGCTGGTCGAGCTCGTCCTCGGAGGGAGAAAAACGTGCAACCATTCGGTTGTATGTTATGCCGGACCTGCGGTTCGCGCAAGTCGCAGGGTTTTCAGGTAGCCGGAGCGCCCGTGAAGTACCTGGGCGCGTCCTTCCACTTGATGTTGCAACCGATGCTCGGCAGCTGCGGCTCCGGCACCGCCTCACCAGTGAGCACGGCATCCAACGCCGCTCGCAGGTCGGCGCCGGTCACGGGCAGGTCGTTCCGCGGCCGCGACGCGTCAAACTGCCCGCGATACACGAGCAGCAGCTCGCGATCGAACAGATAGAAGTCCGGTGTACAGGCCGCGCGATACGCCTTCGCGACCGCCTGCGCCTCGTCGTAGAGAATCGGGAAGGTGTAACCGCGCGCGCGTGCCTCGGCGGCCAGCGCTTCGGGCGCGTCGTCAGGATACGCCACCGCGTCATTGGACGAGATGCCAATGACCGCCACGCCACGCGCCTGATACTCCTGCACCAGCGTCGCCAATGCGGGCGCGATGTGCTTCACATACGGGCAGTGCGCGCAAAGGAACACCACCAACGTGGCGGGCGCGCCCGCGAACTCCGACAACGCGACAAGGCGCCCATCCTCCACGCGTGGCAGCGTGAAGTCGGGCGCCTTCGTCCCCAATTCCAACATCGTGCTCGCCGTGCGGACCACCGCTCAGCTCACGGTCTGCCGAATCAGGATCCCGCGCTTCCCAAGCTCCGCGACGTACGCATCACCCGGCATGCACTCATCCGGCGTGTGCACACCATTGGGCTGCACCTTGCCCATGGCCTGCAGCTGCCCGGTGATCGACAGCGAGTAGCCGGTCGTCCGCATCATGGCCGAGATGCCAGTCTTGGCATCGAAGCGATCCACGAGCTCGAAGGTGTGCGCCTGCGGCTTGCCGCCCTTCGTGCCCTTCACCACCACGCGCAGCGCCACCAAGTCCGGCGACTCCTTCTTGAACAGGCGCGGATGCATCTGCGCGATCGCCACGTCGCGCGGGCTCACCTGCTGCCCCTTCACGTTGACCGGCGCGAGATCGATGAGCCCGAGCTCACGGATCGCCTCCATGATCTTCGCGTGCCCCGGATAGCGCAGCGTCTTGTACTCCATCTCCGGAATCTTGCCTTCGTAGCGATGCGCCATCGTCGAGAGGCCACCCGCCGTATGGAAGGCTTCCAGCTCACCCACCGGCGCGTCGAAGTGCACGGGCTCGATCTCGCTCAGCGCCGCCACCTGCACACGCCTCTTGTCGCGGACGATCCAGCTCAGCGTCGTGTAGTAGTCCAGCACGCCTTCGATCGAGTACACGATCTGATACTTGAGCGGGCCGGTCGGCTCCTGCGGCAGGCCACCGACGTAGATGCGCACCGACTGTGTCTCGTCGAGGCGATCGATCCCCAGCTGCGCGAGGATATTCACCATGCCCGGCGCGAGCCCGCAGTCCGGCACCACCGTGACACCCTTGGCCTTGGCCGCGGCGTCGAGCGTCTTCTGGTCCTGCACGATCTCCGTGTTGCCGCCGAGGTCGCAGAAGTGGGCGCCGGCCGCGATCGCGGCTTCGGTCATCGGCTTGTTGAAGTAGTACGGCAGCGCGCACATCACGGCCTTCACGCCGTCCATCGCCTTGGCGACGGCGCCGGCTTCCTTCACATCCAGCGTGATGAGCTTGAGCCGCTCCCCGCCCACGTAGGGCTGGAGGAACTTCGGCAGGTGATCGACGGATTTGTCCGCCAAGCGGACTTCGGTGATCGCGTCGTTCTGCAGCAGGTCGTATGCACAGGCCGAGCCTTGAAGGCCCGCGCCGAGGATTAGCATCCGCATAGTGGGGGTTCCGGATGGAGGTACTTTCTGGACAGCCCCTAAATCTACCGATTTTCGACCCCGATTTTCACCCCAAATGAGCGACTGGCAGCAGCACCTCCTGACCACCGACGAGGCCATCGGCGCCCTGCTCGACCGGGTGCACAGCGTCGCCGTGCTGGGCATCAAGACAGCCGAGTCGGGCGCGCCGGCCTACTACGTCCCCGAGTACGCCCAGCGGGCCGGCATGAAGATCCACCCCGTGCCGGTCTACTACCCGGATGTCACGGAAATCCTCGGGGAGCCCGTCGTCCGCACGGTGCGCGCCATCGACGATCGCGTCGATCTGGTGAATGTGTTTCGCCGGCCGCAGGACATCCCGCAGCACCTCGACGACCTGCTCGCCGCCCGTCCGCGCGCCGTCTGGTTCCAACTCGGCATCCGCAACGACGAAGCCGCCGAAGCGCTCGCGCGCAATGGCATCGACGTGGTGCAGGACCGCTGCCTGCTCGTGGAGCTCAAACGACTCGGCCGCTAGACCGTTCGTAGTCGCGCCGCCACCCAGGCCCCGAGCCGCCGCAGCGACGCGTTCGCCTCGGGAGTGAACGGCACCATCAGCTGCCAGTCGTGCGCGAGTCCGTCGTGCGGGTGGAACTCCACCGCGGCGCTTGCGGCCTGCGCCGCCTCGACGAATCGCCGCGCGTCATCCCACAGCACTTCGATGCGGCTCGCCTCGACGATCATCGGCGGCAGTCCACGCAGATCCGCGTACACCGGCGAGAGCAACGCATCGCTGAGGGGCGTCGCACCCGCGTACAGACCGAGCGTATAAGTCCGATGCCGCAATCCAAGTAGCGGCTCCGATTCCGCGTTCGTCCGCAGCGACTCCGACGCGTCCGTGAAGTCGGTGAGTGGGCAGACGAGCAGCAGTCCCTCGGGCATCGGGAGCGATTCCGCGCGCATGCGAAGCGCCGTCGCGATTGTGAGCTGGCCCCCGGCCGAATCTCCGCCAAGCACGAGCCGCAACCCGCGTGCCTGCAGTGCCCGCACCGCGGTGAGGCAATCATCGAGCGCTGCCGGATACGGATGCTCCGGTGCTAGTCGATAGTCGAGCGATAGCACGGACACCCGTGACTCCTGCGCCAGCCACGCCGCAAACGAGCGATGCGTACGCGGCGAACCGGCGATGAAGCCGCCGCCATGCATGAACAGCAGCGCGACGCCTGGCGCGGCATCGCGCGGATGCAACCACTCGCCCGGCAGCGCGGGATCCGTCGACGCGTCCACGCGCAATCCACGCGGCAAGGCCGCCGGCATCGTAAGCCGCGACGCCATCGCGCGACGCACCGCCGCAAGATCGAAGCGTGGAGCGTTCGTCACGCGCTTCACCATCACACGGGCGGCGAAGTTGGCTAGGCGCGCACGTAGGGAAGGCATGGTTACGATTGCCCCGCGTTCGCGTGTAACCGGTCCATCGTCAGCTCCGCAGGAGTGAACACACGCTGATGGCTCACGGCTCAACCCGAATCGTCGCCTGCCGCGTATCGATCTGCCAACGCCGCCCACGCAGCAGCGCGCGACCGGCCGCGCTTTCGATGCGCAGCGGCGCGACCCCGATGCGCGGCACCAGCTGCAAACCCGGAAACGTCAGCAGCCACGGAATCTGCTCGCCGCCAGCGACAGCGACCGCGCGACGCCCGAGCGTCAACGTACCGGCGCGCTCATCGATCAGCGGCTCGAGCGACCACAGCAGATCCAAGCCGATGCGCAGCTCGTCGGCGCCCAACGTCGAGTCGACGCGCACGGCCACATCGACGAGACGGCGCTCACCCAACCACAACTCCTCGACGTTGCGACCGCGCCGTAGACCGAGTCGCGAGGCCATCGCGCGACCGGCCACGAGGCCCGTGACGTTCGCATCGATGTCCGCAGCGAACGCATCGCCGCCCTGCCGCAGGCGAGCATCGACAGTGCCGAGCAACCCGACGCTGCGCGACGCACGCCATGGCAGCGTCACTTCGGCGCCGACACCGGCCGGCCGTGTGTAGGGGCGAATCGCTTCGCGCGCGAGATTGACACGGCTCGCCGCCGCACCGAATCGCTGCGCTTCGTCGAACAGCACCAAGGCGATCGGAAAGCGCCCGCGCGACGCGAGATACGCCGCCAACGCACCACGCGCCGCCGGATCACGCGGCTTGGCATCGGACGCGGCATACAGCGCCGCTTCCGCGGCCGCGAGGCGACCTTGGGCGAGCAGCGAATCCGCGCGACTCGGCTCCGGAGGCCGAGGCTGCTGCGCGCCGAGCACACCTGCCCAGAGGAGGCAGGCGAGAACTCGGCGCACGCTCAGGCGATCGCCGCGCGCAGCGCCGCTGCGAATTCCGGCGCCGACGCGTAGCGCTCGTTCGCCTCGCGTGCCATGCCCTTCAACAGCACGCGGTCCACGGCCTCCGGCAACTCCGGCCGGCGATTCCGCGCCGGGATCGGCTCCGACCGCAGGCGGGCGATCATCATCGCCTGCTGGTTCGCGCCCTCGAAGGGCAGCTTCGCCGTGAGCATCTCGTAGGTCATGAGCGCCAACGAGTAGATGTCCGTGCGCGGATCCAACGGCTTGCCGCGCAGCTGCTCGGGGCTCATGAACTCGGGCGTGCCGAGGATGATGCCGGTGGCAGTGAGCTTCTGCAGCTCGCCGCCCGCCTTGCGCTCCTTCGCGAGCCCGAAGTCCATCACCACTGCATACTCCTCGCCCGACGCGGCGCGCTTGCAGATCATGATGTTCTCGGGCTTGAGATCGCGGTGCACGATGCCGAGCTGATGCGCGACGTGCAGACCGTCAGCGATCTCGCTGATGAACTTCGCCGTGTCCTGCAGCGTCGTCTTGCCGACGCGGTAGTTGCGGTCGGAGAGGATCTCGCCTTCCACGAAGGGCATCACGACGTAGCAGAGGCCTTCTTCCGTCTCGCCCATGCGCACGATGTGGCAGACGTTCGGATGCGCGAGGCGAATGCCCAGCGCGGCCTCGCGGCGCAGTCGCGCCATCGCGTTCTCGTCCTTCGACAGCGACGGCGACAGGATCTTGATGGCGTAGCGCTCGTTGGTCGAGACGTCGCGCGCCATGTAGACGTAGCTCATGCCGCCTTCGCCGACCTTCTTCACGATCGCATAGCGACGGTCGAGCACCTGGCCCGCCATGTTCGCATGGCTGGTCGCGCTCGAGGGCTTAGGCGACGCCGATGGGCCTTCTTCGCCGCGCACGGCCGTGGCGCGCGCCGAGGGCTCCGCCGCGGCGGCCAGCTTCGTGCCGTCCTTGGTGCAGAACCGCGCCTCGTCGCCGTATTGGGTCCCACAGGTCGGACAGCGCATCGGCATCAGGTCGTTCCTCCCGTCGTGCCGTCACCCAACAAGGCGCGCACGCCGTCGTATTCGATGTTCCCGCCGCTGAGCACGGCGACAGTCTTGCCCTGCGGCTTCACCGTACCGTCGAGCAGCGCCGCGAGCGTGATTGCGCCACTCGGCTCGCACACGAGCTTGAGACGCTCCATCGCGTACTGCATCGCGCAGGCGAGCAGACGATCCGGCATCGTCACGACCTCATCGAGATGTGCCTCGAGATACTCGAAGTTGCGCGACCCGATGCGCACGGCCAATAAGCCATCGGCGAGTCCCGTGGGATTCGCGGGAATCGTCACCGGCTCGCCCGCGGCGCGCGCCTTGCTGTACTTCGGCGAGCCCTCGGGCTCCACGCCGATTACGCGCGCCTTCGGCGCGAGCAACTTCACCGCGCGCGCCACACCGGCGCTCAGTCCGCCGCCGCCGATCGGCACCAAGACCGTGCCCACGTCAGGCAGGTCCTCGGCGATCTCCAATCCGCAGGTGCCCTGCCCGGTGATGATCGTGTCGTCGTCGAACGGCGGCACGAAGACCAAACCTTCCTTCTGCTGGATCTCATTGGCCAGCGCGATACGCTCGGCTGTCGTCACGCCATGGTAGATGCAGCGTGCGCCCAAGCGCTCGGCGCCGTCGCGCTTCGCCCGCGGCACCGTCGTCGGCATGACGATCGTCGCCTTGATGCCGAAGAGCTTGGCGGCCAGCGCCACGCCTTGGCCGTGATTGCCCGAGCTGCCGG
>PNKF01000073.1 GCA_013822285.1 Gemmatimonas sp. | reverse complement strand
GCGACTTCGCGCCGGGGCAGTTCACGGTCGGGGCGGTGGTCACCACGCTCGACCGCACCAACATCGGCGAGTGGCACGTCGGCACGAAGCTCAACCTTGAGCGCGCGATGGCCGTCGGCGACCGACTGGGCGGTCATATCGTGCAGGGCCACGTCGATGGCGTCGGCCTGGTCGAGCGCGCCGAGCGGCGCGAGGACGCCTGGATCCTCGACGTGCGCGTGCCCGACGACATCGACGAACTGCTCGTGCCGCGGGGCTCGATCGCCGTGGACGGCGTAAGCCTCACGGTCGTCGAGTTGCCGGGCCGTAACCTGATGCGACTGAGCATCATCGACCACACCCTGCGCCACAGCACCCTCGGGAGTCTGGGCCGCGGGAGCCGGGTTCATCTGGAAGGCGACATCCTTGCCAAGCACCTCAAGCGCCTCGCGGCGCCCTTACTGAAGAGCTGAACATGTTCGGGACCATCGAACAGGCCATCGCCGATCTCAAGGCGGGCAAGTTCATCGTCGTCGCGGACGACGAAGATCGCGAAAACGAAGGCGACCTCATCGGCGCGGCGGAGCACATCACGCCGGCGATGGTCAACTTCCTCATGCAGGCCAAAGGCATGATCTGCGTCGCGCTGAGTCCCGCGCGCGTGGACGCCCTGAACCTCGAGATGATGGGCTCGGAGAATACCGACGCCCTGCGCACGGCCTACACCGTCACGGTGGACGGCGCGCCGCGCCACGGCGTGACGACGGGCATCAGCGCCAGCGACCAAGCGACGACCATCCGTCTGCTGGCCGATCCGGCGGCGGCGCCCAGTGACTTGCGTCGCCCCGGGCACGTGCATCCGCTGCGCGCCCGTGAAGGCGGCGTGCTGCAGCGCGTGGGGCACACGGAAGCGGCGGTGGACCTCATGCGCCTCGCTGGCCTGCAGCCCGCCGGCGTGATCTGCGAGATCCTCAAGGCCGACGGCTCCACGGCGAAGCGTGGGGATCTCGAGATCTTCGCCAAGGAGCACGGGCTCACCTTCATCACGGTGGCGCAGTTGGTGGCGTATCGCCTGCAGCACGAGCGTCTCGTGCATCGCGAGGCCGAAGCGCGTCTGCCCACCGAGTTCGGGGAGTTCAAGATCATCGGCTACCGCAACGACGTCGATGCGCGCGAGCACGTGGCGCTGGTGTACGGCGACGTCGAGGCGGGCGAGGACGTGCTCGTCCGCATGCACTCCAAGTGCCTCACGGGCGACACCTTCCACTCGCTGCGCTGCGACTGCCACTGGCAGCTGCACGAGGCGATGCGCCTCGTCGTCGAGGCGGGCAAGGGTGTCATCGTGTATCTCGACCAGGAAGGCCGCGGCATCGGCCTCATCAACAAGCTCAAGGCCTACCAGCTGCAGGAGCAGGGCGCCGACACGGTTGAGGCCAACGAGCGTTTGGGCTTCGCGCCCGACCTGCGCAACTACGGCATCGGGGCGCAGATCCTGCTCGATCTCGGGTTGAAGTCCATCCGCCCGATCACGAACAATCCCAAGAAGCTCGTCGGCCTCGAAGGCTACGGCCTCGCGCTCGGGGAGCGCGTGGCGATCTGCTCGCCGCCGAACCGCGAGAATGCCAGTTACCTCGAGACCAAGCGCACCAAGCTCGGTCACCTGCGAGCGCTGTGATGGCGGAGTTCATCGGAGTGCCCAGCGCCGAAGGCCGGCGCATCGTGATCGTCGCGAGCCGCTTCAACGAGCACATCGTGCAGAAGCTCGCCGACGGCGCGCTGTCCTGCTGCCTCAAGCACGGCGGCCGCCTCGAGGACATCGACCAGATCTGGGTGCCCGGCGCCTGGGAGTTGCCGCCGGCCGTCATGAAGGCGCTGCAGACCGAGCGCTACGATTGCGTCATCGTCGTCGGTGCCGTGATCCGCGGCGAGACGCCGCACTTTGATTTCGTCGCGGGCGAAGCCAACCGCGGGCTCGCGTTGTTGCAGGGCGAGTTCGGCGTGCCGATCGGCCTTGGTCTCCTGACGACGGACAATATGCAGCAAGCCGAGGACCGCGCCGGTGGCGTGCACGGCAACAAGGGCTGGGATGCCGCGCTGGCGGCGCTCGAGATGTCCGACTTGTTCGGACGTCTCGACCAAATGACCGACGCGGAGGGCTGATGGCGCGCATCGAGACACGGGGGCGCGCGCGCGCCCTGCAGGCGCTCTACGCCTGGGACGTCCGCAAGGACGAAGTGCCGCTGCCGCGCGTGGCGCAGCTGGTGTGGGACGATCTCTCCACGCCGCCCGAGGAACGGGCCTTCGCCAACGCGTTGATCCAGATGATCCACGCGGATCGCGTGGCGATGGACGCGGAGCTTTCCGAAGTCACGACGAACTGGCGGCTCGAGCGCCTCGGCCACATCGAGCGCTGCGTGCTGCGCTTGGGCGCGGCCGAGTTGACGCAAGGCGGCACGCCGCCACGCGTCGTGATCCAGGAATGTGTGCGTCTGGCCGAACGATTCGGCTCGGGGCAGAGCGCGCGCTTCGTGAACGGCGTGCTCGATGCCTTGGCCCGACGGATGGGCCGGCTGTCTTGAAGATCTGCGCGGTCAACTGGCAGGACCTCGAGAACCCGCTCGGCGGCGGCGCCGAGACGCACCTGCACGAGATTCTCGAGCGCCTCGCGGCCTATGGCCACGAGGTGGTGCTGCTCTGTGGTGGATGGCCCGGCTGTCCGCCGCGCGCCACGCGCAACGGCGTCGAGATCCATCGGGTCGGCACGCGGCAGACCTTTGCGTTGCTCGCGCGCGGGTACTGGGAGCGCGAGCTCGCTGCGCGTGGCTTCGATGTGTTGTACGAAGACATCAACAAGATGCCGCTGTTCACGACGCGCTGGAGCGGGCCGCAGCGCGTGGTGGTCGTCGTGCCGCATCTGTTCGGCGGCGCGGCCTTCCAGGAGTTGAATCCTGCGTTGGCGGCCGCCGTCTGGTTGTCGGAGCGGCCCATTCCGTGGATGTACCGCGGCGTGCCCTTCCAGGCGATCAGCGAGAGCACGGCCGATGACCTCGTGGCCCGTGGCATTCGGCGCGAGCTGGTGAAGGTCATCCCGCCGGGCGTGAGCTTCGACTACTACACGCCCGACGCCTCTTTCCGTGCGGCGACGCCGACGATCGCGTATCTCGGGCGCCTGAAGAAGTACAAGGGCGTGGATCTCGTGATCAAGTCGCTCGCCCAGATGCGCCATACCGAGGCCGTGCTCGAGATCGCCGGGGCGGGGGACTACCGCCCCGCGCTCGAACAGCTCGTGGACTCGCTTGCCCTGCGCGCGCGCGTACGCTTTCTTGGCTTTGTGACGGAAGCGGAGAAGCTGGCGCTGCTGCGCCGCGCCTGGGTCGTGTCCCTCGCCTCGCCCAAGGAGGGCTGGGGGCTGACGAACGTGGAGGCCGAGGCCTGCGGCACGCCGGTCGTGGCGTCCAATTCGCCGGGCATCCGCGAGTCGGTGCGCGACGGCGAGACGGGCTTCCTCGTGCCGCATGGCGACACGGCGGCGATGGCGGCGGCCTACGATCGCCTCGCCGGCGATCCTGCATTGGTGGCATCGATGGGCGCGAAGGCACGGGCCTTCGCGGAATCCTTCACCTGGGAGCGCTGCGCCCGCGACACGGACGCCCATTTGCGCTCGGTGATTTCACCCGGAGGACGGACCTAGTGGAAATCGTCATTCACGAGCATCACGCGGACATCTCGGAGTACATGCGCCTGCGTGCCTCGCGCGCCGTCGAGCGGGCCGCCAAGCGCGTGCCGCGGATCGTGGAGGGCATCATTCGCTTCGAGCAGGACGGCGCGACGCGTCGCGTCACCGTCACGCTGCGGGCGCCGAAGCACCACGATCTCGTCGGCAAGGGGGAGGGCAAGTTCTTCGGCCCCGCGCTCAACGCCGCGATCGCGAAGGTCAACGCCCAGGCCAGCCGCGAGAAGCGCTCGCACGGCCGACCGGGTGGCAAGCGTCCCGCGCGCGCCCGCGACTGATCGATGCCTACGCTCACCGTCGGCCAGCTCTACGAGCGGCTCAAGGACTCGCTGCAGCTTGAGCTGCTGGGCAGTCCCGACGGATTGAATCGCCCCGTGCCCTGCGATGACGCGTCCGGTCCCGGACTCGTGCTCGCGGGGTACACGGGGCGATTCGTGCATGAGCGCCTGCAGGTGATGGGCGAGACCGAGGTGACCTACCTCAAGTCGCTGTCGGCCGAGGAACGCCGGCGCAATCTCACGGCCTACTTCAGCTACGACATTCCCTGCGTGATGATCACGAAGGGACAGTCGCTGCCCGAGGGCTTCGAGGAGCTGGCGACGAAGGCGGGCATCGCCATCCTGCGCTCGCGGCTGAAGACGCAGGAGTTCTATGCGCGGCTGGGGCCGTTTCTCGAGGACGCCTTTGCCCCGACGACCAACCTGCACGGCTCGCTGGCCGACGTCTACGGCGTCGGGCTGCTGTTCACCGGCCAGAGCGGCATCGGCAAGTCCGAGTGCGTGCTCGATCTCGTCGAACGCGGGCATCGCCTCGTCGCCGATGATGTGGTGATCGCGCGCCGCAAGGGCGCCGACATCATCCTCGGCTCCGGGCACCCGCTGCAGCGGCACTTCATGGAGATCCGTGGCGTCGGATTGATCGACGTGCGTGCGATCTTCGGCATCCGCGCCGTACGCCAGCAGAAGCGCATCGAGGTGATCGTGAACCTCGTCGAGTGGAAGCAGGGCATGACGGTGGAGCGCACGGGACTCGATACCGAGATGACGACCATCCTCGACGTCGAGGTGCCGCGCATCTCCGTGCCGCTGAACCCGGGCAAGAACATCACGGTGGTCGCAGAGGTCATCGCGATGAATCACCTGCTGCGCTATAGCGGGGAGGATCCCGCGCACACCTTCAACGAGCGGCTCAAGGGCCACATGCGAGAGAAGGCCGACGTGCAACGCTATCTGCTCGATGACGATGAGTGACGCACCGCGCGCCGTGGTCGCGGGCCACGGGCGATTCGCCGAAGGCCTGGTCTCGGCGGTCGACCAGATCACCGGCTTGGGCCATCTGCTCACGCCGGTGAGCAACAGCGGGATGGCTCCGGCGGCCATCGATGCCGCCATTCGCGAGGCCCTCACGGCGAACGGCGCGAAGGTGGTGTTCACGGACCTGCCCGCCGGCAGCTGCACCGCCTGCGCGCGCCGGCTGCTCAAGGGCTCGCCGGAGGTCACGCTGGTCACGGGCGTCACCCTGCCCACGCTGTTGGCCTTCGTAATGGGCGCGAGCGTGGAGGAGGCGGTGGCCAAGGGACACGAGGCGCTGGGCAGCGTGGAGCCGCCGCGTGGCGCTTGACCATTTTCGCATCGACGATCGCCTGATTCACGGGCAGGTCGTCGTCGGATGGGGACAGCCCTGCCAGCTCGGCTTCCTGGTGCTCGTCGATGACGCAGTCGTCGACTCCGAGTGGGAGCAGGAACTCTACAAGATGGGCGTCCCGCCGGAGATGGATCTGTACTTCGATTCCGTCGAGAGCGCGGCGCGGCGCATGGCCGCGTATCGCGAGGATGCGCGCGCGGGCATGCTGCTCGTGGGCGACATCGCGACCATGGCGGCCCTGCAGGCGAAGGTGCCCGACATCCACACGGTGACCATCGGCGGCATCCACCATAAGGAAGGTCGTCGGCCGCGGTTGCGCTACGTGTTTCTCACGCCCGATGAAGAAATGGAATTGCAGGCCCTCGCCGCAAAAGGCGTGACGGTCATCGCGCAGGACGTGCCGACCGCACCGCCGATTCCGCTCGTCGACGTGCTCGCGGGCGACGGGACCGGCTGATGCTCCCCGATCTCGCCGTCGATTGGCTGCGGCTCATGCCGCTCGCGATGCTCGGCGCCGTGCTCGGGCTCGACGTCGTGACGTTCCCGCAGGCGATGATCTCGCGCCCGATCGTCGCGAGCACGCTGGCGGGCACCATGCTCGGCGAGCCGCTGCGTGGCCTCGTGATGGGCGTCGCGCTGGAGTTCTTTGCGCTGGAGTCGATGCCCTTTGGCGCCTCGCGGTATCCGGAGTGGGGCTCGGCTGCGGTGGTCGGCGGTGCGCTGTTCGCGATGACGCCCGACAACACGCCGGCGGCCATGACGCTGTCCGCGCTCGCTGCGCTGGTGGCCGCGCAGGTCGGTGGCTTGTCCATGGTCGCGCTGCGGCAATGGAATGCGCGCTTGGCACGCTCGCGTCAGGCCCAGCTCGCCGCCGGCGATGGTCGCGCGGTCTTGACCCTGCAGCTCGCGGGTATCAGCGCCGACTTTGTGCGCGGTGGTGCCCTGACGATGCTCGCGCTCGCGGCCTTCTCGCCGCTGCGCGTGGCGATTCTCGCAACCTTCTCCTTCCCGAACACGCTGTCGCGTGCGGTCGTGGTGTCGGTGGCGTCGGCAGTGGGGCTGGCGGCCGTGTGGAAGGTGACCTCGACGACCCACGGCGCACGCTGGTGGTTGCTCGGGGGACTCGTGCTGGGCTTCGCGCTCGCTGGAGGGCTTGGATGAGCGCCGCCTCGAATGCATCCGCTGCGGCGGCCGGCAACGTGGCGCCGCATCTCCCCTGGTCGGTACGCGCCGAGATGTTGGTCCGCATGCTCGGCATCCAAGGCGCGTGGAACTACGAGACCATGCTCGGCAACGGCATCGCCTTCGCGCTCGAGCCGGCGTTGCGACGGCTTCCCGGTGGTCGCGGAGGGCCGGCGTATCGCGCGGCGATCGCGCGGCACAGCGGCTACTTCAATGCGCATCCGTACTTGGCGTCGGTGGCGGTGGGCGCATTGGCCCGCGCCGAGCTGGAGGGCACGCCGGCGGCGCAGATCGAGCGCTTTCGTGTGGCGGCGCCGGGCCCGCTCGGCTCCGTGGGCGATCGCCTGGTTTGGGCCGGCTGGCTGCCGTTGTGCTCGGTGATGGCCCTCCTGGCCTTCGGGCTTGGCGCCGCGCCGCTGCTAGTGGTGGCGCTGTTCGTCGGGCTCTACAACGCGGGACACCTTGGCCTGCGCATCTGGGGGCTGCATGCGGGCTGGCATCACGGTTTGCGGGTGGCCCAGGCGCTCGCGAACCCCGTGTTGCGCAATGGTCCCCCGCACGTGGCCCGGGCCCTGGCCCTGGTCGCCGGCATCGCCCTCCCGGTGGCGGCGCAGAAGCTGCTGGGGGAGGGCCGCATCTGGCTGGGGGGCGTCTTGGCCGCCGTCGCGGTCGGGGCTCTCCTTGTGACCCGTCTTCAAGGCAGATTTGAGGGGTGGCGCCTCGCCATCTACGTGCTCGCTGCCTTCCTCCTCTACTCCGTGGTGCGCTGATGCTGCAACGAGACGTTGAGGTCGTGAACGCCAACGGCATTCACGCGCGACCCGCCGCCGAGATCGTCAAGGTCGCCGGCAAGTTCCGCTCGAACATCCTCATCGCGCGCGATGGCATGGAAGTGAACGGCAAGAGCATCATGGGGGTGATGATGCTCGCCGCGGAGTGCGGCGCCACCGTGACCATCAAGGCCGAGGGCGATGATGCGTCAGAGGCGCTGGACGCGCTCGCCACGCTGATCGCCTCGCGCTTCGGGGAGCACTGACGGGTGCAGGCCGAGCTCACGGGCGTCCCCGCCTCTCCCGGCATCGTCGTCGGCCCTGCGCACTTGCTGCGCTGGGAAGTGCCCGACGTCGACGCGCGGGTGTTGCGCGACGAGGAGATCGACAGCGAGCTCGAGCGCTTCCGCGCCGCGGCCGGCAAGGCCATCGAGCGGCTGCGCAGCGTGAAGACCCGCGCCGCGGAGAAGGCGGGTGAAGCCGAGTCCGCGATCTTTGACGTCCAGATCTCCATCCTCGAAGACCAATCGCTGCGCGAACAGGTCGAGGCGCTGGTGCGTCAGAATCTCGCGCCGGAGAAGGCCTTCGACATCGTCATGCTCGATTGGCGCGATCACTTCGGGCGCAGCACCAATCCCATGATGCGTGAGCGCATCGGCGATCTCGTCGATGTGCACATCCGCCTGCTCACCGTGCTGCTGGACCTGCCGGATCACGATCCCGTGGATCTCGCGCCGGGGTCGAACGCGATCCTCGTCACGCACGATCTCACGCCCTCGCTGACCATCCAGCTCGATCGGCGCGCCATCGCCGCGATCGCCACCGATGCCGGCACGCGCACCTCGCACGTCGCCATTCTCGCGCGCTCGCTGGGCTTGCCGGCGGTCGTCGGCCTCATCAACGCGACGTCGCGCATCACGTCGGGCGAGCGCGTGATTCTCGACGGCACCAACGGCCGCCTGATCGTGAAGCCGACGGCGGCCGAGCTCGCGCAATTTGCCGACCGCGCACGTCGCGAAGCCAAGGCGCAGGCCGAGTTGGCCGAGCTCGTCGGCAAGGAAGCGCTGACCACGGACGGCGTGCACATCACGCTTCGGGCCAACGTTGACTTGCCTGAGGAGGCTGGCTCCGCGGCCAGCCACGGCGCCGAGGGTGTGGGCCTGATGCGCACCGAGTTCCTCGTCGTCGGTCGCACCGCGATGCCGACCGAGGAAGAGCAGTACCAGGCGTATCGCAAGGTCGTGGAGGCCTTCCCCGGCCAGCCCGTCGTCATCCGCACCTACGACGTCGGCGGCGACAAGCTGCCCGTCGGTGGATTCCCGCATGAGCCCAACCCCTTCCTCGGCTGGCGCGCGATCCGCATGTGCCTCGATGAGCCCGAGCTCTTCAAGGTGCAGCTGAAGGCCTTGATGCGGGCGGCCGTGCACGGCGATCTCCAGGTGATGTTGCCGCTGGTCGTGTCCGTGGAAGAAGTGCGGCAGACGCGATACTTGCTCGAGGACGCCGCGGCCGAGCTCAAGGCCAAGGGTATCGCACACCGCGCGGACCTGGCCCTCGGCGTCATGGTCGAGACGCCGGCCGCTGCCGTGAGCGTCGACTCGTTCGTGAAGGACGTCAGCTTCCTCAGCATCGGCACGAACGACCTCGTGCAGTACACGCTGGCCGTCGACCGCGGCAACGCCTCGCTCGTGACGCGCTTCACGCCGTTGCATCCGGCCGTGCTGCGCTTGATTGCGCGGACGGTCGAGGTGGGGCAGGGCGCGGGATTGCCGGTGAGCGTCTGTGGCGAGATGGCGTCGCAGCCGCTCATGGCCTATGCCCTGATCGGACTCGGCGTGCGACAGCTGTCCGTGTCGGCGGTCGGGATCTCGGCCGTGAAGCGCATCGTGCGTGGGGTGAGCACGACCGCGGCCGCGGACGCCGCGCAGGCCGCCTTGGCGGCCGCGACGGCTCGTGAAGCTGCGGACATCCTCCGGCATGCGTTGCGCGCCGAGATCGGCGACGAACTCCTCGATGGCTTGCTCGGCCTCAGCTGAGCGCGTTAACCTTCATCCATCGAGCGCACGCTCGATAACGGCCGGCCAAGTGCCGGCCGTTCTCTTACTACAGCCCAGCCCTTTTCTCCCAA
>PNKF01000072.1 GCA_013822285.1 Gemmatimonas sp. | reverse complement strand
CGAGAACTGCAACTACGGCTACAACGAGATGCTGGTGAACCGCCTCGTGCAC
This sequence comes from Gemmatimonas sp., assembly GCA_013822285.1. Taxonomy (GTDB): domain Bacteria; phylum Gemmatimonadota; class Gemmatimonadetes; order Gemmatimonadales; family Gemmatimonadaceae; genus Pseudogemmatithrix. Next base: position 9,421 of record PNKF01000072.1, on the reverse strand, counting down.
GATGGCGTGCTCGGCGAGATCCAGCACGGGGCGGCGGCGTACATCCACGACCTGCGCACGATTCTCTTCGAGAATCGCGATGAGGGCCTCTGGCGCCGCGACTGGCACAGCAAGATCAACGGCAATCTCTATCCGACGCACGGGCTCGGGCCGGTGGCCTGGTACATGGACATCCATAAGGGCGATGCCTTCGACTACTTGGTGTCGATGAGCACCGAGGAGCGCGGCCTCACGCTGCATCGCGAGGCGACGGTCAGCGATCGCAACGACCCCAAGTGGCGCGAGCGCTATGTCACGGGTGACCTCAATACGTCGCTGATCCGCACCAAGCGCGGCCGCACCATTCTCCTGCAGCACGATGTGTCCAGCCCGCGGCCGTACTCGCGCCTCAACCATGTCAGCGGCACCAAGGGGACCTTCGAGGACTACCCGGCGCGCATCTATGTGGAAGGCCGCGGGCAGTCGCATCGCTGGGCATCGATCGACGAGTATAAGGCCACGCATGAGCATCCGCTGTGGACGCGTATCGGTGAGCTGGCGCGCAACAAGGGCGGTCACGGTGGGATGGACTTCGTGATGATGTGGCGCTTGGTGCAGTGCATCCGCGAGGGCCTGCCGCCCGACTTCGACGTGTACGATGCCGCGGCGTGGAGCGCCCCGCTGGCCCTGTCGCAGATGAGCGTGGCCCAGGGCTCGCAGCCGATGAAGTTCCCGGACTTCACGCGCGGGGAGTGGGCCAAGTGAGACTGACCGGCCTCGACTGGACCATCGTCATCCTCTCGCTCGTAGTGGCATTCGTTCCGGCGCTGCTGCTGGCGCGCCGTGCGGGCAGTGACACGACGGAGTTCTTCACCAGCGGACGCGCGGCGCCGTGGTGGTTGATCGGCGTGTCGATGGTCGCGACGACGTTCTCGACGGACACACCCAATCTCGTCACGGACCTCGTGCGCGGTGGTGGCGTCGCCGGCAACTGGGTGTGGTGGGCCTTCCTGCTCACCGGCATGGCGACGGTGTTCTTCTACGCGCGCATGTGGCGGCGCTCGGGAGTGCTGACGGACCTCGAATTCTATGAGATCCGCTATTCGGGGCGTGCCGCGAGCCTCGTGCGTGGATTCCGCGCCATCTACCTCGGCTTGGTCTTCAACGTGGTCATCATGGCCACGGTGAATCTCGCGGCCGCAAAGATCGCGAGCATCCTGCTCGGCTGGCCGATGTGGCAGACGCTGGCCGTGTGCGCGCTGCTCAACGTGCTGTTCGCCGTGGTGAGCGGGCTGTGGGGCGTACTGGTTGCCGACTTTATCCAGTTCGGCATCGCCATGGCGGGCTCGTTCGCCGCCGCGTACTTCGCGCTGCAGCGCCCGGAAGTCGGCGGTCTCGCTGGGCTGGTCACGCAGCTGCCGGCGCAGGCCTATGCGTTCCTCCCGAACTTCTCCGACTGGACGGTGGCGCTGACGGTCTTCGTGTTGCCGCTCACGGTACAGTGGTGGTCGGTGTGGTATCCCGGCGCGGAGCCCGGTGGCGGCAGCTACATCGCGCAGCGCATGCTCGCAGCCAAGAGCGAGAAAGATGCACTGTTCGGGACGCTCTTCTTCAATGTGGCGCACTACGGCCTGCGTACCTGGCCCTGGATCATCGTCGCGCTGAGCTCGATGCTCGTGTTCCCGACGCTCGACGACATCGCGCGCGCGTTCCCGGACGTGCCGCGCAACTTGATCGGCAACGACATCGCATATCCGGCGATGCTCACCTTTCTCCCCGTGGGCTGGCTCGGCCTGATGGTCGCGGGTCTGCTGTCGGCGTACGTGAGCACGATCGTCACGCACCTCAACTGGGGCACGAGCTACCTCGTGCACGACCTCTATCGGCGTTTCGTGAAGCCGGCGGCCAGCGAGGCGCACTATGTGTTGGTCGGGCGCCTCGTGACGGCGGGCCTCATGCTCGTGGCGGCGGCGTTGACGTTCTATCTCGAGACGGCGCGTGCGGGCTTCACGCTCTTGCTCTCCATCGGCGCCGGCACGGGGCTGCTCTACCTGCTGCGCTGGTACTGGTGGCGTGTGAATGCGTCGGCGGAGATTGCGGCGATGGTCGGCTCGTTCGCCATCGCTATCGGCTTCGAGGTCGCGCGGCGCTCTGGTGTCGAGGTCGCCACACACCACGCGCTGCTCGTGACGGTCGGCGCGACCACGCTGATCTGGATCCTCGCGGCATTCCTCGGCCCCGAGACCGATGCGGCGGTGCTGCGTCGCTTCTACGAACTGGTGCGTCCCGCCGGACCGGGTTGGTCGGCGGTGCGTGCGGGCGCGGCCGTGACGGCGTCGCCTGACTCCTTCGCCCAGGCCCTGCTCGGCTGGGTGTGCGGCGTGCTGTTCGTCTATGCGGCGTTGTTCGGCGTCGGGGCTTGGCTGATGGGCAACGTGACGCTTGCGAGTGTGTGGGCGGTGGTGTTCGTGGTGAGCGGCGCCGGCGCGTGGCGCATCGTGCAGGGATTCCGGGCGGCCGCCTGATGCGCGCCACGCTCGCGGTCATCCTGGCCCGCGGGCTCGGGACGCGTCTCCGCGACGACGACGGCAGCGCGCTCGACGAGGCGCAGGCCGCGGCGGCCGCCGTGGGGACCAAGGCGTTGGTACCGCTGCGTGGACGTCCGCTGCTCGACTACGTCCTCCACGAACTCGCCGACGGCGGGGTGCGGGACGTCGTGCTCGTCGTGCCGCCCGGCGACTCGCCGCTGCGCGAGCGCTATGAAGGCGAGCACCAGCCCTCGCGGGTGGGCGTGCGTTTTGCCGTGCAGGAGGAGCCGCGCGGCACGGCGCACGCGTTGCTCGCTGCGCGCGAGGCGGTCTGCGCGGCGCTCGGCGCCGCGCGGGACGCGGACGGGCGGCGGCACTTCCTGATGTGCAATGCCGACAACCTGTACTCGGCGGCGGCCATCGAGGCGCTGGTGGACGCACGTGGGCCCGGACTCGTCGCCTTCGAGGCGGAGGCGCTGCTTCGCGAAGGCGGCATCGACCCCGAACGCCTCGCGCGCTTCGCGCTCGTCAAGATCGCGGCGGACGACACGCTGCAGGACATCGTCGAGAAGCCCGACCCGAACCATCCGCTGCTCACCGCGCCGTCACGCTGGGTGTCGATGAACCTCTGGCGCTTCCGTGACACGGTCTTCGACGCCTGCGCCGACGTCGAGCCGTCGCCGCGCGGCGAGCTCGAGCTCGCCGATGCGGTGCGGCTGGCGATGCAGCGCGGCGAGCGCTTCGACGTGCACCGCCGCGCCGAGCCCGTCTTCGACTTGACGCATCGGCGGGACATCGCGGCGCTGGAGGCGCGGCTGACAGGGCGCGTCCCGAGGCCGTGACGCGCCAGCTCTTCGTCCCCGGACGCATCGAGCTCTTCGGGAAGCACGTCGACTACGGCGGCGGCATCTCGATGACCTGCGCGATCGAGGAGGGCATCACGGCGGATGTCGATGCGATCGACGTCGCGGTGATCGACCTCGAGGATCGTCGCACGGGACGTCGCGCCCGCGTGCCGCTGCGTCGTGATGCGCGCCCCGGTGGCGCGCATGGCGGGACCTACATCGCAGCGGTCGCCCGCCGCCTCTCGAGGGACTTCGGGCCCCTGCGCCGCGGCGTACGCGTGGTCTCGGAGAGCACGCTGCCGCGGTCCGCAGGCCTGTCGAGCTCGTCCGCCTTCGTGACCATGCTGACGCTCGCCGTCGCCGACGCGAATCAACTCTCCGAACGCCCGGAGTGGCAGCAGCATCTCGGCGACTCGCTGGCGCTCGCCGAGTATTGCGGTGCGGTGGAGACGGGTGGCGCCTTCGGACCCTGGAGCGGTGAGCGTGGCGTCGGGACGCGGGGTGGTGCGCAGGATCATGTGGCGATCCTGTGCAACACGGAGAGTCGCGTGGGCGTGTATGGCTACCTGCCCGCGCGAGCTGTTGGCGATGCGGCCTTTCCGTCGCAGTGGGCTTTGCTCGTCGCGACGAGCGGCGTGCGCGCCACCAAGACGGGTGCCGCGCAGGCGGACTACAATCGTGCGGCGGATCTGGTGCACGGGCTCCTGGCGCGCTGGAACGCGGCGCAGCGACGCGACGATGCCTCGTTGGCCGCAGCCTTGGCGTCGGGCCCCGGGGCGCGCGAGGCACTCGACCTTCTCGCGAATGCATCGAGCGAGGCGCCGGTGCTTGCGGCACGTCTCACGCAGTTCCAGCGCGAGACGGACGTGGTGGTGCCCGGTGCGCTGGCGGCATTTCGCAGCGCCGATGCGCTCGCCTTGCGGCGATGGGCAGTCGAGTCGCAGCAGGGCGCGGAGACCGCCCTGCGCAACCAAGTGCCTGAGACGATGTTCTTGGCGCGCGCGGCGTTGGCGGCGGGTGCGCACGCCTCGTCGGCGTTCGGGGCAGGGTTCGGCGGCGCCGTGTGGGCGATCTGCGACGCTGCGGACGCCGAGGCCGTGCGTGAGCGCTGGCGCCGATTGTACGTCAGCAGCTACCCGCTGCGCGCATCGAAGAGCGAATGGTTGCGGCTTCAGCCATCCGAGGGTGTCCGATGGCTGACGTGAACGCGACCGACACAGGCGCAGGAGCGAAGCGAACGGCGACGCAGGCTCCGCTGCCGCGGAACGTGAAGATCCTCGCTGCGGTCAGTTTCCTCACGGATGTCGCGAGTGAGCTGGTGTATCCACTGCTGCCGCTGTTCCTCACGACGACACTTGGCGTGAGCGCGGCTGGTCTTGGCGTGATCGAGGGCTTCGCCGAGAGTGTCTCCTCGCTCCTGCGCCTCCCCGCGGGCTGGTGGAGCGATCGCAGCGGCCGTCGGAAGCCGCTGGTCGTCGTTGGCTACACGATCGCTGCGCTGGCGCGACCGCTGATCGGCCTCGCACAGAGCGCCGGGCAGGTGCTCGCGATTCGCATGAGCGATCGCTTTGGCAAAGGCATCCGCACGGCACCGCGCGATGCGCTGATCGCCGACTCCGTGCCTGTCGAGCAGCGCGGCTACGCCTATGGCGTGCATCGCGGCTCCGACAACCTTGGCGCGGTGTTCGGACCGCTGATTGCCTGGGCGGCGCTGACCTATCAGTGGGCGGATCTGCGCACGCTGTTCTATTGGACTGCGCTGCCGGGCCTGCTGTCCGTGATCTTCCTGATCATCTTCGTGCGCGAGGGCCCGCGACCGCTGGCAGCGCCTCGCGTCGTCGCGGCAGCCAGCGTGAAGCAGGAGACGGACGTCGACGGCCTTCCGGTTCCCGCGCTGCATCACGAGCCGGACCAACCGCTGGGCTCGGCGTTCTGGCGGATGCTCGCGGTGATCTTCCTGTTCACGCTCAGTCTTTCGACGGATGCGTTCTTGCTCTTGCGCGCCTCGCAGCTCGGCGTGCCGCAGGCGATGATCCCGATTCTCTGGGCTGCGCTGCACGTCGTGAAGTCGTCGAGCTCGTTCGTCGGCGGAGCGATGTCCGATCGCTTCGGGCGGCGGCCGCTGATTCTCGCGGGATGGGGCATCTATGGCTTTGTCTATCTCGGCTTCGCCGTCGCGAGCGCCGAGTGGCATGCCTGGGCGTTGTTCGTGGTTTACGGCCTGTACTTCGGCTTCAGCGAGGGCACCGAGAAGGCCCTTGTCGCCGATCTCGCGCCGCCCGCACGGCGTGGGGCCGCGTTTGGATGGTTCAATGCGGCGGTGGGCATTGCCGCGCTGCCCGCCAGCATCCTCTTCGGAGTGGTCTGGGACGCGTATGGCGCGGAAGTCGCGTTCACGATGGCTGCGGGCATCGCTGCGCTGTCGAGCGTCCTGTTCGCGGTGCTCGTGCCAGCCGCGCGGAACGGCAACGGTCAGTCCAACGCCGGCGCATGAGCGCCGTTCAGCAGCAGCGCGCGCCGGGCTTCTCGTAACGCGCGTTCAGCCGCTCGGCGAGGAATTCCCGCTCGCCGAGCGGTTCGCGCTCAGGGTGATGCGTCCGGATGTGGGCGACGTAGGTCGCGTAGTCCGGTGCCCCGATGATGCGACGCAACAGCGCGGCCGCACGCTGGATCCACGAGGACCCGGCGTGCGGCCGCCGCGAGGCGTCGTGCGTGGTCGTCACCGCCGCGCCTTGCTCCCGTTGGGGCCGATCGTTCGGTCGAACAGTTCGAGGATGCGGCGGTACTCGTCCGTCCACGAGCTCGGGCGCACGAATCCGTGATCCTCGACCGGATACACGGCCATCTCCCAGTTCTCCTTACCGAGCTCGATCAGGCGCTGCGCGAGTTGCACGACGTCCTGGAACTGCACGTTCGTGTCGATCATGCCGTGCGCGATGAGCAGCGGATCGTTGAGGCCTTCGGCGAAGAAGATCGGCGACGAACGACGATACGAAAGGGTGTCATCCTGGGGCAGGTTCAGGATGCGGCCCGTGTAGCCGTGGTTGTAGTGCGCCCAGTCGGTGACCGAGCGCAACGCCGCGCCGGCGCCGAAGTATTCGCTCTTGTTGAACAGCGCCATCAGCGTGATGAAGCCGCCGTAGGAGCCGCCGTAGATGCCGATGCGCTCCGGGCTGATGCCGAAGTTCGCCGTGAGGTACTTGGAGCCGCTGACGTGATCGTTGAGGTCCCAGCCACCCATGTGGCGGTAGATCGCCGTGCGCCAGTCGCGGCCGTAGCCCGCCGAGCCGCGGTAATCGATGTCGAGGACGGTATAGCCCTTCGTCGCGAGCAGGTGATGGAACATGTACTCACGCGAGTAGCTGCTCCACCAATTGTGCACGTTGTGCAGGTAGCCGGCGCCGTGGACGAAGATCACGCCCGCGCCGTTCGGCTGCGCGCCGACGTCCTGCGGGCGGTAGATGCGCGCCGGAACCGGCGTACCGTCCTCGCCCGGCAGCATCACGATCTCCGGCTTCACCCAGGCCTGCCGACGGAACTCCTCCGTGGTGGAGGTCGTGAGCTTGCTGGTCGTCGCTTGGCCGACGCGGCCGAGGTAGAGCTCGGGCGGCGTGTTCGACTCGGAATAGACCGTGACATAGCGCTGTCCATCCGGCGCGTAGCTCACGCTGTGCCCGCCGTCGCCCGCGGTGATGCGGGTCCGGCTGCCACCGGCGATGGGCACGCGATACGCCTGCCGAGTGAAAGGCGAGGGCTCGCTGGTATTGAGCTCGAAGGATCGGCCGTCCTCGCTGACCGCCACCTCGAGGACTTCCCAGCGCCCGCTGGTGATTGCCTGCTTGTCAGCGGCATCCGGGCGCACGGTGTAGAGATGCGAGTAGCCGGTGCGCTCGGACACGAACCAGATGCGACCGTCCGGCGTGAAGCCAGTGCAGTTGAAGCAGGGGCCGTTCACCCAGGCGTCGTCGCGCAGCGCATCGACGAGCACGGTGGCGCCGCCGGCCGACGCCACGCTCCACAGCCAGCGGTGCTTGAAGTCCGCGCTGGTCACGAAGAGGATGGCGAAGCGGCCGTCATCGCTCCAATCACCGATCTGCGCCCCACCGGCGGCGCTCGTCGAGTCTGGCGAGAGCTTGAGCCAGGTGACCTTTCCGCTGGCGAAGTCCAAGTGCCCGACCTTGGGCGTCCCCTGCGCGTCACCGACCTTGGTGCGGCCGGGAATCATGCGCGGGTAGCCGTCGGTGGTGATGTAATCGGGGACGTCTGAGCCCTTGGTGCCCTGCGCTGGCGTGATCGTCGAGATCAGCGCGCTGCGGCCGTCGGGCGAGATCGAGAGGTTCGTGATGCGCTCTGCCTGCGGGATCCACACCACCGGCAACGCGCGGGATTCTGCGTCGCGGCGTTCGGCGCGCCGGGCGGAATCGGCGCGCAACTGCTCACGCACGTACTCCAGCAGCAGCTTCTGTTGCTCGGCGACCGCGGCGCGCTGTCCGCGCGGCGCCTCGGGATCGCGCGGGGCGTTGCCCGAGCGAATGTCCGTGAGCTGACGGGTGAGACCGGTCGTGAGGTCGAAGGCGAATGCGTTGTTGTCGCGCACGAAGTACAGCGTGCGGCCGTCAGGCGCGATGCGCGGCGAGCCTTCGTTGCCGGTCGTCTGCGTCACGCGGCGCAGCGTGACGCGCTGCTGGGCGTCGCGCTGCTGCAGCCAGATGTCTCCGTTGGCTGCGACCACGCGAAGTCGGCCATCGCGCGAGCGCGGACCGGTGGCAAGCCACGGCGCGACGGAGTCCATGTGCGCCTCGGTGACGAGCTCCGGCTGCGCGCCCGCCAGCGGCGCGATGCGATACGGTTTGAGCTGCGCGTCCCAGGACGCACCCGGCGGCAACCAGCGGAAGTAGACCCACTGCCCGTCGGCGGTCCACCGCACCTGCGCCGGTTCGCGGCCGTAGAGCTCCGGTCCGCGCATGATGTTGCGCACCGAGAGGTCGAAGGCGGGCTGCTGCTGCGCGGCGGCCGGCGTGGCCAGCGGGGCAGCGGCGATCAGGGCGAGGGCAATCAGGCGACGCATGTCAGGCACCCGGTTCTTGTGATGAAAACGACTTTGCCACGGAGGCACAGAGGCACGGAGGAATGCGTGCCTCTGGCGCGGTGTGAAATCCACGCTGCCATGAGTGCTTGCGCACGGACTCGTGCGGTACGTCGCGCAAGGCTCCGTGTCTCCGTGCCTCTGTGGCAATGCTGTTCAAGGCTTACGCACCAGCGACTGCACGTGCTGAACGCTCATACGGCGTCTCCGTCGACTGCGCGGGCTGACGGCCGCTGAGCACAGCGTACCAGGTCCGCGCCGAATCCAGCAGGATGATCAGCGTCGCGAGCAGGAAGAACCCGGCGACCGCCGTGTTCACCTGGTCGTTCAGGATGAGCCGCGCCGCGCCGGCCGCATCGCTTACGCCGGGAATCGCCTCGCCCGCGGCCAACTTGTCGCGCACCCACTGGGCATGGCTCAGGAAGCCGATGCGCGGATTGGGGTCGAAGATCTTCGCCAAGCTCGCGGTCGTCGTGACGATCACCAGCCAGACCATCGGGATGACCGTCACGAAGGCGTACTTCGCCTTGCCCATCTTGATGATGATCGTCGTGCCCACGCAGAGTGCGACCGTCGCGAGCAGCTGGTTGGAGATGCCGAAGAGCGGCCACAGCGAATTGATGCCGCCGAGTGGATCCGTGACGCCCTGATAGAGGAACCAGCCCCACATCGCGCAGACGATGAAGGAGGCGGCGACGACCGCCGGATACCAGCTCACGCGGCCGAACGGCGCCCACACGTGCTTGCCGAGGTCCTGCAGCATGAAGCGACCGACGCGCGTGCCGGCGTCGACGGTGGTCAGAATGAACAGGGCTTCGAACATCAGCGCGAAATGATACCAGAGCCCCATCGCGCCTTGACCCCCGAGCACGGAGGCGAAGATGTTCGCCATGCCCACCGCCAAGGACGGCGCGCCACCGGTGCGCGAGAGCAGCGAGCTCTCCTCGACCTGCGCGGCGAGGTCGACCAAGTCCTGCGGGTTG
>PNKF01000071.1 GCA_013822285.1 Gemmatimonas sp. | reverse complement strand
CTCGATCCGCGCGAGCGTCGCGAGATCGAGAGCCACGTGACGCACACGTATCGCTTCCTGCAGCAGATCCCGTGGACGAAGGAGCTCAAGGGCATCCCGCAGATTGCCTATGGGCACCACGAGAAGTTGAATGGAATGGGTTATCCGCGCGGCGTGAAGGACGCGGAGATCCCGGTGCAGACGCGCATGATGACGATCGCGGACATCTACGACGCGCTCACCGCGACGGATCGTCCGTACAAGCGTGCGGTGCCGGCGGAGCGGGCCTTGGACATCCTGCAGGCGGAGGCCAAGGATGGCCTTGTCGACCCACATCTTTTGGCGACCTTCACGGCGGCGCAGGTGTGGAGGCGAGTGACGCCGTCTGAGGGGACCAAGCGGAGGTCAGTCCAGACGCCTCTTCCGTGATCCCATCTCCCTCCCTTCTCTCGCTGGGAGAGGTGGGACGGGGTCACGGGCGGAGATGGAGAGAGGAGAATGGGGGAGACGGGGAGGGAGACGTCTCACGAACGTCGCCCGTCTCCCCCCCGTCTTTCACATTCCCGTCTCCCACCCCCCGCCCCCGTCCCCGTCCCACGTCTACCGTGGACGTCCCCAACCTCCGCCACCGGGAGTCCGGATTTCAAGTACCTCACCGGGAGAGAGGGCGCGCCGGCACTTGGCCGGCAGCGGCTCGCCGTTCAGCAGGTTCGCACCGACCGCGCCATCGCCGCCGCCCTGTGCGCCCTTGGGCGCGCGGGCGCGGCGTTCCGTGAGCAGCGTGACCGTGCAGGGCTCGAGCACGCGATAGCGCCGGATCACGCCCTCGCCGCCGCGATGCTCGCCTGCGCCACCGCTGCCCTCGCGTAGCGCGTAGCGCTCGATGACGATCGGATACGCGTGCTCGAGGGATTCAATCGGCGTGTTGCGGGTGTTGCTCATGCCGACGTGCACGCCGCTGGGCCCTGCGCCCTTGGCGCTGGCGCCCTGGCCGCCGCCGAGCGTCTCGTAGAAGGTCCAGCCGCGTCCGCCGAAGGTCACGTTGTTCATCGTACCCTGTCCCTGCGCCGGCACGGCCACGCCCGCGGCCGCCAGAGCGGCGAAGAGCAGATCGGTGAGGCGCTGGCTCATCTCGACGTTGCCAGCCGCGACTGCCGCCGGCGACCTTGCCGCGACGCAGCAATCGTCCGGCGTCGTGATCGTGATCGCGCGCGCGATGCCTTCGTTGGTGGGCACGTCGTCGTCGAGCAGCGAGCGCAGCACGAACAATGCGGCCGCGCGCGTGACTTGGATCGGGCAGTTCACGTTGCCGGCGACCATTGGGCTCGTGCCGGCGAAGTCGAGATGCAAGCGTCCCTGGTGCACGCGCAACGCCACACGCAGCGGCACCTCGCGGGCACTCACGCCGTCTCCCTCCAGCCAGTCCTCAGCGACGCTCGTCGCGCCCTCGAGCGGCGCGAGCCGCGCCAGCGCGCGACGCTCGGCGTACTCCAACAGTGCGGCGCCGGCCTGCTCCACTGCGGCGCGCCCTTGGCGTGCGATCAGCGCGCACCAACCGGCGGCGCCCGCCGCGCAACTCGCCCGCTGCGCGGCGAGATCGCCGCGGCGCTCGTCGGGCGTGCGCACATTGGCCAGCACCAAGGCGAGCAGTTCCTCGTCCATCACGCCGCCTCGCACGAGGCGCACTGGCGGCAGCACGAGACCTTCCTGCACGAGCTCCGTCGCGCCCTGCGGCATCGAGCCCGGGCTCATGCCGCCGACGTCCGCGTGATGCGCGCGCACCACCGCGTAACCGACGATCACGCCATCGAGCGCGATGGCCTCGACCATCGTGAGGTCCGGCAGATGCGAGCCGCCGGCCCAGGGACTGTTGAGCAAGAACACATCGCCCGGCCGCGGACCGCAGTCGCGCACCGCGCGCACGGCCTCCGGCAGCGCGCCCAAGTGCACGGGGATGTGCGCCGCTTGCGCGATCATGCGGCCCTCGGCGTCGAACAGCGCACAGCTCGCATCGCGGCGCTCGCGGATGTTCGGCGAGAGCGCACCGCGGATCAGTACGCTGCCCATCTCCTCAGCGATCATCGCGAAGGCGCTGGACCAGACGGCGAGGTCGAGGGCGGTGGTCATGCGCGCTCCAGCATCCAGCCGCCGGTATCCAGCGGCGTGGCGGTCCAGCCGTCGGCCACGAACAACGTGGCGTCGCTGAGGGCGAGCGTTGCGGGGCCCGTGACGGCGTTCGCGGGCTGCTCGCGCTGGAAGCGCACGCGCCGCGCGGGTTCGCCGGCTTCGTGACGCAGGGCGACGACCTCGGCCTCCGCAGGCAGCGTGAAGCCATAGCGCGCGGCGTGGGCTTCGGCGAATCGCGTGGCGAGCGCAGCGCCGTCGTCGCCCGCTGCGTCACTGGACCCTGCGCCGGCCGCGGCTCCTCGCGTGAACACGGGGATCTCCAGCTCGTGCCCCTGCCCGCGGTACCGCATGCGCGCGTAGGTGCGCCGCTCCGAGCCCTCGGCAGTTTTGGACAACCGGTGGTCCATGCTGGCCAGTAACTCCGCGCTCAACTGCGAGGTCGGCATGAGCAGGCTCATCGCCGCCTCACGGCGCTCCGGCGCCAAGGCGAGCCCCACCGCACTCAGCACGCCCGCGAACGGCGGCACGAGGATGCGCGGCATCGCGAGCGCATCGGCCAGCGCGCAGGCATGCAGTGGGCCGCCACCACCGAAGGCCACGAGCACACAGCGTCGCGGATCCACGCCACGCTCCACGCTCACGCGACGCAGCGCACGCGCCATCTCGGCGTCCGCGATCGCGAGGATCGCGCGCGCCGTCGCATCCACGCCGCTGCCAAGTCGCGCCGCCAGCCCTGCGATGGCCGCGCGCGCAGCGTCCACATCAAGCGCGACGCCTCCACTCATTCCCCGCGCGACGATGCGGCCCAGCACCAGCTGCGCGTCCGTGACCGTCGGCTCCGTACCACCCCGACCGAAGGCCACGGGGCCAGGCCGCGCGCCCGCGCTGCGCGGGCCGACGCGCAAGGCACCGCCATCGTCGATCCAGGCGATGCTGCCCCCACCGGCGCTCACGGTCTCGACCAGCACCCGTGGCAGCGCGATCGGCACACCGGCGACATCGCCGCCGGCTTCGACCAGCGGCTCGCCGCCGAGGATCAGGCCGGCATCGGCGCTGGTGCCGCCGATGTCCATCGTGAGGGCGTCGCCACCGTCGCCGAGTGCACGCAGGACCGCCGCCGCGCCAACGACGCCGCCCGCCGGGCCGGAGAGCGCCAATGCCGCCGCATGCCGCGCAGCGGTTCCCGCCGATTGCATGCCGCCACCGCTGGTCATCACCGAGGGTGCAGGCTGCCCCGCCGCGTGCAGGCGCTCCGTCAGGCGATCGAGATAGCGCATGACCGCCGGTCGCGCGTAGGCCTCGGCGCTGGCCGTCGCGAAGCGCTCATACTCGCGAATCTCCGGCAGCACCTCCGCGCTGGTCACGACCTCAAGACCAGGCCTCGCGGCGCGCAGTGCAGCGGCAAGCGCCTGCTCGTGCGAGGCATCGGCGTAGCTGTGCAACAGCGCGACCAGCACGATCTCCGGATTGCGCGCCAGCGTCGCGGCGACGACGCGAGTGGTTTCGGTCGCGTCCAGGGCTCGCTCGACAATCGGAGCAGGGCCGGAGGTGAGCGCGGCGGCAGCAGTCGCAGTATTTGCGGCAGTTGCGGTAGTTGCGGCAGTTGCGGCAGTTGCGGCAGTTGCGGCAGTCGCAGCGGTCGCATCGCCTGCGGCGTTCGGCATGGCGGCAGCGCGCACGACGAGCCGTTCCTCGACGCCAATCACGTCCTCCCGCGCCACCAGCGGCGCCGGATGATGGCGACTCAAGTCATACAACGAGACACGATCCTGCCGGCGCAGGAACAGCACATCCTCCGCGCCCGCCGTGGTGACCAGCACCACCCGCGCCCCGCGTCGCTCGAGCAGGAGATTCGTGACGACGGTCGTCCCGTGCACGATCGCCGCGGCCCGTGCGTCGAGCCCGTCGAGCGAGGCGACCACGCCCTCGCCCTGGTCGCCCGGCGTGGACAGCACCTTATGCGCCACGACGCGGCCGTCAGCCGTGATCGCCGCGCGGTCGGTGAACGTGCCGCCGACATCGACGCCGACGCGCCAGGTCGTGCTCAGCTGGCGCTGACCGGCGGCGCCTGCGTGTGGCGCCAGATGACGAGAGCGAGGCCGATGTGGCCCGGCAAGAGTACCATCAACGGTCCGGCAAGCCGCTGCTCCACAAACGGCGCGATCAGCAGCGCGAGCAGGGCGAACGCTGCGACCGCCGCGAGCACCATCGTGTCGAGCACGCCGCGCTCACCGCGCAGCACCGCTCGCGCGCCGAGCACCGCCGCCGCCAACGCCACTGGCGAGCAAAGCAGCAGCGTGAGATTCCAGTACCAGAACGTGTGCGCCGAGAACAGCCACATGCCGAGCAGCACACAGCCGACGAGTCCCGTGACGCCGTAGAACAACGCCGCCATCACCGCAGCGGGAATGCGTCGCTTGCGGCGCGCCTCGAGCGAGGTCGGGACGAGCATGAGCATCCAGGCACCCAGCACGGGGCCGAGTGCGCCCAGCGTGAGTCCGCGGCGCTCAGGGGCTTCCGGCGGACGTGCGGTGGGCGTGTGCAGCCGCAGCTCCTGCGCGATCAACGGTCGCGTGCCACCGGACGCGGCGGGCACGGTGACATCGCGCAGGAAGTCGCGCATGCGCATCGGGACGAACATCGCCTCCCAGGCCGTGAGCGGCTTGTCGGCCGAGGGGCCCAGCGCGAGCTCGATGCCCAGTTGCGAGTAGTACGTGGGTCCCGTCAGGCGGATCGACTCGTCGCGGTACGAGTACGTGGTCGTGATCGGCACGAAGCGTCGCTGCAGCGAGCCGCCGAGCACCGCGTCGAGGGCATCGCGAATGCGCGTGGAGCAGTTGTCGAGGAAGTACTGGTAGCGATAGTACTTGTTCGCTTCCTGCACGTTGGTCTCGACCAGCGCCTTGAGCTCCGCCTTCTCCGCTGCGGTGAGATCCAACACTTGCTCGACGACTTCACGGTCGTTGCCCGCGTAGAACGCGATCAACGGCAGGCTGTTGAAGGCCGCGACCCAGTACTTGGTGTCCCCCGAGAGAAAACGCCCGAGGAAGTTCGGCTGGTTGAAGTCGAACATGCCCCAGTTGTACGCGAGGTCGGTCCCGGTCGAGGGATCGACGATGCGCAGGGCGTTGTGGCCGAAGCGTTCGAAGACGAGATCGCCGGGGCCGAAGGTCAGCACCGAAATCCGAAGGTCGCTGGCCGCCGCAGGGCTCTCGGCAGCCGGCGGGGGCGTCAACTGCGCGGAGAGCGGAGTCGCGGCGCCGATACTGAACCCGATCGCCACAAGGACGCGGCGCAGGCCGAGCCTTGCGGACTTCACGCATTCCACAATCGCGCTCACTTGTCGAGCCGAATCTCTTTCGCCTCGTCCGCCGCCTTATAGATCACGTCGAGCAGCTTGTACACGCGCACCTGATCCTTGTGCGCATCGTACGCCGTCTCGCCACGCAGCACGGCGAGGAAGTGCGCGAGCTCGCTGCGATAGCTCTGCATCTGCGCGCTATCGCGCTGCGACGCACCGCTCGGCGACACATCCACCGCGTTGCCGTGGATCTCCTTCGTGATGCGCAGCGGCGAGAGTCGCGCCGAGCCCTGCGTGCCGATCACCTCGAACCACCAGCGATCTTCGTCGCCCATGTAGTTCCAGCGCGTATCGATCGTGACCGTGAAGCCGCCCTGGCATTCGATCATCGCGAACATCGCGTCCTCGACGGCATTCGCGCCGCGCGCCCGCTCCATGGCGGCGCTGACGCGCGTGACGCGCGGGAAGTCAGTCAGCCAACCCGCGAGATCGAGCAGCGGGAGCCCGAGCTCCAAGAAGGCACCGCCGCCCGCCTCCTGCCGCCGCTGACGCCAGGGTGCCGACGGGCCGCGCCGGCGGTACGCACCGGCGCGCACGGCCACCAGCTTGCCCAGCTCACCGCCGCGCAGAAAGCTGTCGAGCGTCTGCGCATCGAGCCGGAAGCGATGGTTGTTGGCGACCATCAGGAGGCGGTCGGCCTTTTCCGCGGCCGCGACGAGCCGCTCCACGCCCTTCGAGCTCAGGGCCACCGGCCGCTCCACCAACACGTGCTTGCCGGCCTTCAGCGCCGAGAGCGTGTGCACCTCATGCGCGTGGTTGGGCGAGCAGATGACGATCGCATCGAGATCCGGCACGTCGAGCAGGTCGTCGATGTCGGTGCACCAGTTCTTCACGTTGAAGCGCTGCGCGATACCGCGCGCCTTCGCGGCGTCGTTGTCGCAGAGCGCTGCGATCTCCGCGCCACGCATCTTCGCGAGCGCCGGCAGGTGAGCCGTCTGGGCGATGGCGCCAAGGCCAAGGACGCCGAAGCGAACGGGGCCAGTCTTGAGCGAGGAGAGCGTGGGCACGATGGGTTGGGCTACGAGGAGCTACTGGGAAGGCAGCGATCCGACGGAGGTGCCAGGGAAATACGTGCGGAGAATGTGCCGGGCGCTCTGCCCTGCCCGGGCCCGACCGATGGCACCCCACTGGCATAGCCCGACGCCGTGTCCGTAGCCGTTGCCGCGCAGGATGACGCGGCTGATCCCCGCGTCACCGCCCTCGGTGCTCACCGAAAAATAGGAGCTCGGCAACGGCTCGCCACTGGGCGTCCGGAGAATGGCCCGGGCATCGTTACCGCCGACGTCGAACGTCCCACGCGCCGTGCGCAGCTCCAGGACCTTCACCCGTCCGCCGCGGAAACGCTCGGCTACCCGCAGGCTGCGGACTTCCCCGGGGCCCTGCGGAGGCACCTCGGTGATCGTGCGGAGGTAACGGCCCACGGCGGCGTCGAGCTCGCCACCGCTCAGCGTGCGCTCCCAATAAAAGCGCGGCGCGATGTCGCAGTAGTATCGCTCGGCGCGGCCGATGCGATCGCTGACGCGGCGCAGGTAGGCCACCGGTTGGCCGCTCCATGCCTCTTCGGCGGCCGCCGTCTCACCGCCACAGGCGCTGGAGTACGGCGCCGAGATCACGCGACCACCGTAGAGCAGCACCAGGCCACGCGTCGCGTCCACCGCTGCGTTGGCGTTGGGGCGCTCGACGTCCGCGCCGCCATAGACTTGGTCTGCCGTCGAGGGCACGAGATCGAAATGCTCGCTGCGGCCGCGGCCCGCGCGCGCGGCGCTGAGCCGCGAGGCCGTGTACGAGCGCGCGGCGATGGCCTGCGCCTCGAGCGCCGCACGTTCGGCCGCTGGGCGCTCACCCAGTTCGAGGGGGACGACGCCCTTGAGGTAGTCCTCGAGCGGCAGCACGTTCACGACCAAGGTGCCACTGTCGGTCGCGACCGTGCGAAGCAGGCCGCGATAGCGTTTGCCCTTGAAGCTCACGAGCTGGTTGCCGCGCGGCGCGAGCTGTCCCGGAAGTTCGTCGCTACGGGCGATGCCCAGCGCAACGCGCACGGCAGGATTGTGCGACGTTCCCCCGCGCGGCCCACGCGGCGCACACGAGAGCAGAAGCAGCGCCGCGACGAGCAGCGCTGCGCGACTCACCGCCCGAAGCTCCCGATCGAGCCGAGCATCGGCAGCGCGCGGCCGCGCGTGGACGACACCGCATCCGCCGCCGGCGGCGCGATCAGCGTGCGCCGATACGTCGCCGTGAAGTCGTAGTCATCCACGACTTCGTTCACCTCGACCTCGACGATGCTGCCCGCAGGCGCGTCGGTCTCGATCCACGTCACGCCGTCGATGTCGTCGGCCTGCCACGGCAACCGCGCCCGCGCCGGCTCGTGCTCGGTCGCCGCCGCTTCGACGAGCGCCGGCGCGATGCTCCCGACGCGCGACTCGTAGCGTTCCGCGGTGATGTGGCGCTGCAGCTCTTGGATGATCTCGAGTCGGCGCAGCTTCTCGCCCTCCGGCACATCGTCGTCGAGCAGCGCGCCACGTGTGCCTTCCTGCGGCGAGTACGTGAACACGCCCACGCGCTCGAACTGGATCTCCTGCAGGAAATCCACCAGCTGCTGGAAGTCCTCTTCGGTCTCGCCGGGGAACCCGACGATGCAGGTCGTGCGGATGGCCACGCCCGGCACGGCTTCACGGAAGCGCGCAACCTTCTCGCGGATGGTCTTCTGCCGCTCCGGCCGGCGCATGCGCTCGAGCACCGCATCGCTGGCATGCTGGATCGGCATGTCGAGATACGGCACGATGCGCGGATTGTTGGCGATGACCTCCAGCAGCCGCGGCGAGATGCCGGACGAGTAGAGGTACATGTTGCGAATCCACGGGATCGACGTCTCGCGCACCAGCGCTTCGAGCAGCTCCGGCAGGCGCACGGACTGGTCGCGCAAGTCGCGGCCGTAGTGCGCGAGGTCTTGGGCCACGAGGTTCACCTCGCGCGCGCCCTGGAGCTCCAGCAGTTGCGCTTCCTTCACCACGTCATCGGGCAGGAAGCTGCGGTGCTTGCCGCGCATGAGCGGAATCGCACAGAAGGCGCAGCCGTGGTCGCAGCCTTCACTCACCTTGAGATAGCGCACGAAGGGCGTGTCGCCGGCGTGCACGCGCAGGCCAGGATGCTGCACGATCGGATCGCCGATCAATCCGCGCTCGCGCAGCTTGGGCACGAGCTGATCCGTCTCCGAGGCCCCGAGGAAGAAGTCCACCTCGGGCAAGGCATCGACGAGCTCGTCCTTGTGGCGCTCGACCATGCAGCCCACCGCGACCACCGCCTGCGCTGCGCCGCTGCCCTTCAGTCGCCCAGCCGCGACGATCGCATCGATGCTCTCCGCCTTCGCCGCATCGATGAAGCCGCAGGTGTTGACGATGATCAACTCCGCCTGCTCGGCGTCCTCCACCGGCTCCGCGCCGTGATCGAGCAGCTGCGCGAGATAGCGTTCGGAGTCGACGGTGTTCTTGTCGCAGCCGAGGGTGACGAGTTTGACTCTCACCGGTAGTTGCCGAACGAGAGCGCGACGCCGAAGTCCTCGCCGCGGCAGAAGGCGATCACCGCCTGCAGCTCATCGCGATCGGGGGCCGACACGCGCACCGTGTCGCCCTGGATGGAGGCCTGCACCTTCTTGAACTTCTGCGCCTTGATGGCCGCGACGACCTTCTTGCAGGTCTCGCCGTCGAGGGCCTGCTTGAGCTTGATGTCGCGATGCCAGGTGTCGCCGCCGCCCGGCGTGGGCTCGCCGGCGTCGAGGTTCTGCACCGGCACGCCACGCTTGATCAGCTTCGACTGCAGGATGTCCCACATCGCGCGCAGGCGCATGTCGGTATCGCTGGAGAGCTTCACGAGGCCCTCCGTGCGCTTGAACTCCACGGTCGCCAGCTTGGCGTCCTTGAAGTCATAGCGCTGCGCGATCTCCTTGGACGCCTGGTTGACGGCGTTGTCGACTTCCTGGAGGTCGACGGAGGTGGTGATGTCGAAGCTTGCGTCTTTGGCCATGG
>PNKF01000070.1 GCA_013822285.1 Gemmatimonas sp. | reverse complement strand
GCCGGGGTGGCGAAATTGGCGATACGCGAGGGACTTAAAATCCCTTGGAGGGCAACCTCCGTGTGGGTTCGATCCCCACCCCCGGCATGACGGTCGTGGAACAGCGGAACCCACGGCACCTTTCTGCGGACCCGGGGTTACGACGGCGCAACAGCACCATCCGTCCCCTTCGGAGGACTCCCATGCGCGCCGTCCGCCAGTTCGCCCTCACGATCGCCCTCGCCCTCCCCGCCGCCGCCTGCGTCGAGATGACGGGCCCAGAGACCGTCGTTGTCGAGGAGCGCTGCGCGGCGCGCCGGGTGTACCTGCCGTCGACCGTCGATGCCGCGCTCACCGGGTACGACTGCCTCACCGACGACGAGACGCAAAGCTACGTGGACTACTACGAACTCCGCGTCACCGAGACGAAGTGGGTCGACTTGTACCTCGAGTCGACGGAGTTCGACGCCTATCTCATGATCTTCGACGAATGGGATGAGCTCATCACCGAGGACGATGACAGCGGCGAGAGCAGCGACGCCTGGGTGACGGTGAGACTGCCCCCCGGTCGCTACTACATTGCCGCGACGTCTTTCACCGGCGGCGAGACCGGCGCGTATCGGTTGTTCGTGGAATAGCCCCCCCCGAACTCCGTGCGTGTAGTTCAGAGCGCGGCGTAGCGCAGCGTCACCCGCACGCGATCACCGTCGTCTTTGGTCCCGCGGATGTGCTTCGGCACGGCCAGCAGGGTGCGCCCCGACTTCTCGCGCCACACGCTGGTCGCCCAGGTCTTCCCGTCCACCGTCGCCGTCACGCTCGCGCGGCCCCAGCCCTGCGTGCGTGAAGGCGCGAGGCGCTCGGGCACCCGCACGAAGAACCACGCGCCCTTGCCTTCGCTCCAGCGGAACAGCGCGGCGGTGAATGATCCGCCGTATTCTGGTGTCGCGGTGACTGTTGGCGATGATCGAGCCGGCATCATTCCTCCATACGGCTGGGGGTGGCAGAACGATGCATCCGCGGCGCGCGGCGCGCATATTCCAGCCGTGCCTTCCCCGTCCGTGATTCTTGGCGTCGCCAGCGGCGGCGCGCTCGGCTCCCTGCTCCGCTTCGGCGTCGGGCGGCTGCTGCCGGCGGCCCCGACGACGATTCCGTGGGGCACGCTGGGCATCAACGTGGTGGGCTCATTCGCGCTCGGCCTGCTCGCCGGTGCGTCCCTCGCCCGCCCTGACGCCTCGCCGGCGCTGCGGGCGTTCCTCGGTGTCGGTCTCCTCGGCGGATTCACCACCTTCTCGACGTTCTCGGTCGAGACCATCACGCTGGCGCAGTCGACGTCCCTGGCGAAGGCCGGGCTGTACGTCGTGCTGAGCGTCGCGCTCGCCGTGCTCGCGGCGGGGGTTGGATTCTCGCTCACGCGTTCCTGAGGCGACTGCCCTTGCACTTCCACGCATGAGCGCATTCGGACGCTTCTTCTTGCCCGGCCCGACGGACGTGCGGCCGGAGATCCTCCAAGCGATGGCGCAGCCCATGCTGCCGCATCGCGGCCCGGCGTTCTCCGCCCTGCACGCGCGCGTGGTCGAGAACTTGCAGACGGTGTTCCGCACGACCCGACCCGTGTACGCCGTGTCGGCCTCGGCGACCGCGCTCATGGAGATGGCCATCCGTGGCGCACCGGAGGGCCCGATCCTCTCGCTGGTCAACGGCGCGTTCGCCGAACGCTTCGCAGCGGTCGCACAAGCCTGCGGTCGCCGCGTGCGTCGCGTCGTCGTGCCCTGGGGTGAGATTCACCCACTGGGCTTGCTCGAACGCCATCTCGCCGAGGAACCGTTCGCGGCGCTCACCGTCGTCCACTCCGAGACCAGCACGGGGGCACTCTGCGACCTGCGCGCGGTGACGGAACTCTCGCATCGCTACGGCGTGATGTGTCTCGCCGATGCGGTGACCAGCGTTGGCGCCGGCGCCGTGGAGACCGACGCCTGGGGCGTGGACTTCGTGCTGACGGGTTCGCAGAAGGCGCTCGCGCTGCCGCCGGGACTGGGCTTCGCGGTCGCCAGCGAAGCGTACATCCTGCAGGCGGCGGTGGTGCCGGGGCGCGGGCGATATCTCGACCCCATCGAGCACGAGGAAGCCGCGTTGCGCGGCGGGCCACCGTCGACGCCGGCGATTCCACTGTTCTACGCGGCCGACCTGCAGCTGCAGCAGATCGTCGCCGAAGGGCTTGAGGCACGTTGGGCGCGGCACGGCGAGATGCAACGCATGGTTGAGCACTGGGTGATCGAACGCCAAGCCGAGGGCGTCGCCATCACCTTCCAGGCGCCTGCCGGCGCGCGAAGTCCGAGCGTGAGCTGCCTGTCCCTGCCGCCTGAGCGCGATGCGAAGACGGTCGTCGCGACCGTCGAGGCGCGCGGATTTACGATCGGTCGCGGCTACGGCCAGCTACAGGATTCAACCATCCGGATCGGCCACATGGGCGATCTGCGACCCGAGCATCTCGCGCCCTGCCTTGACGCACTCAGCGACGTCCTGAGGTCCTGAGCGCGCCGCATGGCGCCGTGACGGACGACTTCAGGGGCGCAGCCCGTACGCGTGCACGGTGTACCACACCGCGTACGCCAGCAGCCCACTGAGCGCCGCGTCCCCGCCGTAGCCGAGTGCCGTGCCGCGCTCGTCGACGGATTCCGCCGCGAGCCCTTGGTACATCGGCGCGACGCGCAGCCACTCGAGCGTCTCGCCCGCCTCCGGGCCGAACAAGCGCGCGATGCGCAGCACGAGGCGATCCGACTCCGGCAGGCGCTTGGCCGTGCGACGATACAGCGAATCGCTGCGCTCGATGGCTTCCCACATCGGCAGCCAGAGCGCGGACCCCACCGGATCGTCCTCGAGATCGTGCTTGCCGCCGAGATCAGCCGCGGCGGCCAAGGTGGCTTTCGCCTCACCGCCCGCACTGAAATGGCGTCGCAGCGCCGCACGCACCGCCGCCGCGTTCTGCACCTCGGCCGCGGCTTCTTCATCCAAGGTGCGCGATAGCGCATCGAGCGCGTAGGCCACCACCGCGTTCCCATGCAGCGTGTACGGCAATGCCGCCGGACGACGGTCCAGCGTGACTTCGGTGTGATACAACGGATGATGCTCGTCCCGACGCGCGGCGAGGTCATCGCTGGTGGCGTAGAGCGTATCGGCGAGGATCGGCTCCTCGACGATCTGGTCGTCGCCCGTCTCGCGGATGTAGCGCTCCGTCGCGACCGCGTACGACGCGCAGCCTTCGAGCGTGAAGCCCGGCTCGAACAGGGTGCCATCGAGATAGTGCACGCCGCGCCCGGGCGCGTAGCCGTGCAGCTCGCAGGCACGCAGGATCAGCTCGCGCGCCAGCGGCGCGTCTGCCAGCTGCACCGCCGGGACCGTCCAGGCGAGCGCTTCCCAATCGCGCACGGTCACGCCCCAGGCGCACCAGGGCGCCCGACTGCGCACGAGATAGTACTGCGCGTCATCCAGCGCGCGCCCCACGCCGTAGAAGTACGCGAAGCAGAGATTGCGATTGATCAAGGCATCGAGTGAATCCATGCCCGTGCTCTGCTCCAACAGGCGCAGCGCATCGCGCGTGATCGTGAGCAGCGCACGCCAGCCGCGACGACGCATCACCCCCACGGTCGCCTCGGCGCCATCGCGCTCGGGGCCCGCGGCGATGTAGAACGCCTGTTCGGTACGTTCACCGGCACCGAGCGTGAGACGGCGCGTGATCGCGTAGCTGGGCGTCTCGCCGTCCTGCACCGTCACGCCGGCGTCGCCGTCGGCCGCCAGCGCCAGCGCGGCGATGCCCGGCACGGCGACGCCATCGAGAATCACCACGCCACCGGCCGCCTCGCGCACCCGATGCGCATCCTCGGCGGAGCGCGGCGTGCGCACACGCAGCTGGCGATGCCCGAGCGTGCCCTCGAGCCCGATCTCGAGTTCGACCGGACGCTTGCTGCGGTTCTCGAACGACAGCGTGTAGACGGCCCCGGCAATGTCGGCATCCTGCCCGAAGGGAGCGAAGACCGTGCCGCGCACCACGAGATCGTCGGCGATCGACGTGAACGTCGGCAACCAGTGCAACGCGCGCTCCCAGGCGATGCCCGCGCGGGCGAGCTCGAGCTGACTGCCATTCACGCGAATCACCGGCCGCGCCAGCGCCGGCCCCTCGCCGTTCACGAAGCCCGCCGCCCCCGCAAACTCCACCGCCGAGCGCGCGCCGCGATGCAGCAGCCCCACCGCGTGTACCGCCCCGTCATGCGGGTGGATGCAGGGCAGCGAAAGCCAGTGGTTGCCGGTCACCTGCCAGGCGACGGCCGGCAGGGGGGCGAGCGAAGGATCGAGCGTAGGCTGGAGCGTCATGTCGGGTTCTGGGGGCAGCGGGGTAAATTACCCGACCTCACCGCCATGCGCCCACTTCTCCGCAATCTCCCCGCAGCCGCCACGCGGCGCGCGATCACCGCCGCGCCGGCCATGGCGCGCGCCCTCGTGCTCGCGCTTGGGTTCATCGCGACCGTGGCGCGCCCAGGCAGCGCCCAACGGGTGCTCGGTCCCTCGCAGGACGCGACCACGCTACGGCGCGGCACGCTGCGCACGTCGATCACCGGCGAGAACGTGCTGCTCCGGGGCCGCTGGAACGACGGCGAGTCCGAGGCCCTCGGCGCGGGACTCGGCGGCGCGCTGGATATGCGCCGGGCGCCCGAACTACTCGGCATCGCCTCCGTCTTTGGCGGACTCGGCATCGCCGACGTGAACCCCAGTTTGGGCGACGCGCAGTTCGACCTGCGCCAGCGGCTGGCGCTTACCCATCTCGGCCTCGAGTACGGAATCAGCGATCGCGTCATGCTGCGGTTGCGCGCGCCCTTCGTGCGCGCGCGTGCCGAGGGCTCGCTGGGCCTCGACGGGACCTCGGCGACGGCTGGCCTGAACCCGACGCTGTTTGGCAGCGGTGTCGCGGGCGCGAACCGTGTCGTGGTGGATGCGTACAGCAACGCCGCCAACTCCCTCGCCGCGCGGCGGGACGAGTGCAGTGCGAACGCCGCTGCGCATCCCGAGTGCGCGGGTATTCTCGCGGAAGCCTCGCAGGTCAACGCCGCCATCGCGCGTGCGACGCAGCTGGCCACCGCGCTTGCGGGCATTTACGGGGCGGACGGACTGAACGCCGGCATGCGATACGTCCCGATGGCGGGCTCAGTCTACGAAGGCCTGCTCGGTGGCATCGCCACGGGCCTTCGCAACGACTACGCCCGCTGGGGCGCGCCGATCGGCGTGAGCGGGAACGGATTGCCATTGGGTGCGCAGGCCCCGATCGGAGCGGACGTCCTCAACGGCATCTACTTCTCGGATCCCGCGCTGGCGCCCATCGGGTTTGGCGCCGAGCCGCTGCGTCGTTCGACGCGCCAGAACCTTGGCGACGTGGACCTCGGCGTCACGGTGAATCTCTACGATGACTTCCCCAGCGACTCGGCCCGCTTCACGGCCGCGCGCTTCGGCCTGCGGCACAGCCTGTCGCTCACGTATCGACTCGGCGGTGGGCACTTCGACCTGCCGGACAACCTTGTCGACCTCGGCACCGGCAGCGGCCACGACGCCATCGCCCTGCACGCGATCACCGACGTCCTCGTCAACGACCGACTGTGGACGACCGTGACGCTCGGCTGGGCCAAGGGCGCGGCGCACGAACGCGACCTACGTCTTCCCATCCGCCGTGGGGACGACCTCATCGAGCCCGTTCGTCTCACTCGCGTCTCCATCGCGCCCGCCGACATGTGGGAGCTGCGCATCGCCCCGCGGTACGTTCTCAACGACTACATCGGGCTCGGTGGCGAGTGGCGGCTTCGCGCTCGCGGCGAGGATGCGGTGCGTGCCATCGACCCCGCCGCGATGTTCGTCGTCCCTGGCGTGCCGATCAACTACGGTGACGGCGCCATGCAGACGCCCAGCGATGCCAATGAGCAGCGGTGGGCCTGGACGGTCTCATACTCCACGCTGGATTCGAAGCGCCGCGGCGTCGCGCGGCTCCCGCTCGAGATCTTCTACACGCACGAACAGTCCATCGGCTCCAGCCGCGGCATCGTCCCGCGTCGCTGGGAGGACCGCGTGCAGCTCCGCTTCTACACGCGCCTCTTCGGGCGCTGAGCCTCAGCGGCGCGCCCGCGCCCAGCCGCACCAGCTGCGGCCGAAGCACCCGCCGTCGCCGCTGCCGTCGCCAGCAGCTCGCGCGCGTGTTCACGGCTGGTCACGCTCTCCGCATCGCCACCGAGCATGCGCGCGATCTCATCGACGCGGTCCGCTTCGATCACCACGCCGACGTCCGACGTGGTGACGCCACCCTTCGCCGCCTTCTGCACGACGATGTGATGGTGCGCGCGCGCCGCGATCTGCGGCAGGTGCGTGATGGCGAACACCTGATGGTGCGCGGCGACGTCGCGCATCGCATCGCCGACCATGAGACCGGTGCGCCCGCCGATGCCGGCGTCCACTTCGTCGAAGATCAGCGTCGGCACGTTGTCGAGCCGCGCGAGGATGGTCTTGAGCGCCAGCATCACGCGCGCGAGTTCGCCGCCCGAGGCGACGCGCGCCAAGGCGCGCGCCTCGTGGCCGACGTTGAGGGCCACACGGAACTCCACGTCCTCCGCGCCTGACGCCCCGATCGCCTCACGCGTCGCGAGATGCACCAACACGCGGCCATCGGGCATGCCGAGATCCGGCAGTCGCGCCTCCACGGCCTTGGCGAGCGCCGTCGCCGCGGCCGCCCGCTTCTTGCTGAGCGCCGCCGCTGCGCGCTGCAAGGCCGCATCCGTCTCCTGCACACGCTGCTCCAATCCGCGCAGGTCCAATCCCGCGGTATCGAGCAGATCCAACTCGGCGCGCGCGTCCTTCCCCGTGCGCATCACTGCGTCGATGCTGCCGCCGTACTTCTTCATGAGGCGGAACAGCAGATCGCGACGCGCATCCACCTCGCTCAAGCGCGCCGGATCATGCTCCACCGTCTCGGCATAGGCCTGCGCCTCGCGGGCGAGCTCTTCGAGCGCATACCAGGCGCTGTCGTAAAGCTCCTGCAGTCTCGCCGTGCTCGGGTCGATCTTCTGCAGCGCCGCCAGCGGCTTCTGCAGGTGCCCCAGCGCACGCATGGCCTCGGCGTCGCTCTCCAAGGTGCCCGTGAGCTCGCCCACCAGTTGCTGCAACTCTTCGGCGTGCGTCAGGCGACGCGCTTCTTCATCGAGGCGCTCGTCCTCGCCTTCCTTGAGCTGCGCTTCGCCGATCTCCTTGGCCACGTGCGAGAGCCAATCCGCGCGCTTCGCGGCTTCGTCGCGCCTGGCCTGCAGCGACGCGATGGCCTGCCGCGCCGACTCCGACTCGCGCCAGGCGTCGGCCACGGCCTGCACCTCGCGTTCCGCTTCGCCGAAGGCATCGAGGATGTGCCGCTGCGCCTCAGGCTCGAGCAGCGCCTGCGCCTCGTGCTGGCCGTGCACGTTGACCAGCGTGCGGCCGATCTCCGCCAACACGCTCGCCGTCACCGGCGAACCGTTCACCCAAGCGCGGGCGCGGCCACCACCGGAGGCCACCTCACGCTTCAGCACGAGAATGCCGTCCTCGCACTCGATGCCGCGCTCGTCGAGCGACGCAAGCAAGTCACGGCGGTCATGCAGGTCGAATACGCCTTCGACCGTCGCCTTGTCGGCGCCCGTGCGCACGAGGTCACTCGAGGCACGCTCACCGATCAGCAAGCCCAGCGCGCCGACGATGATGCTCTTCCCCGCGCCCGTCTCACCCGTGAGCACGTTGAAGCCGGACGCCAACGGCAGCGTCACGGCATCGATGATCGCGAGATTCTTGATCCGGAGTTCGGTCAGCATGCGTTCACGCTGGGTCGGGGCGGTGCCGGCGAAGCATCATTGCATCGCCGGTCGCATCCCCAAACTTAGCCGTCGCGGGCCGGCGGGCCGCCCCAGCCGAGCTTGTGGCGGAGGCGCTTGAAGAACGTGACGTCCGCGAAGCGCACGAGCTTCACCGGCCGCGGGCTGCGCTGCACGGTCAGTAAGTGCCCCGGCGGAATCGCGATGCCCACCTGCCCGTCCGCGGTGAGCAACACTTCGTCCTGCTCGTCGTCCATCGTCACGCGCAGCGTGATGTCGGGCGGGAAGATCGTCGGACGGATGGCCAGCGTGTGCGCCGCCACCGGCGTGACGATCAGCGAATGCAGCGTCGGCACCACCACCGGTCCGCCCGCCGACAGCGAATACGCGGTGGAGCCAGTGGGCGTCGCAATCACCACGCCGTCGGCCGCGAGGTTCGCGATCGGCTCATCGCCCGCGGCCAAGCGCATGCGCAGCACGCGCGCGTAGCCGCCCTTGTGCACCACGACGTCATTGAGCGCGCGCACCTGGATGCCCAGCGCCCCGCTCGGCGTCCACGTCCGAGCTTCGAGGGCCATGCGCGCCTGCACCACATGCTCGTCGGCGGCGAATCGACGGAAGGCCTCAGGAAACTCCTCGCCCTGACAGGTCGTGAGGAATCCCAGCTTGCCGAGGTTGACGCCGAAGATCGGCACATCGGCACCGCCCAGGAATCGCGCGGCGCGGATCAGCGTACCATCGCCGCCCAATGTGAGCAGCGTGTCGATCTGGCTCGGGTGCCCCAACCGCGTCGCGCCCTTCGGCGCGGCGTCCGCGAGCTCGCCCTCGTAGGCCAACGAGTAGCCCATCGCCGGCGCCTCGCGCGCGAGGAACGCGAGGATCTCCTCGAGTCCCTCGTAGCCGACGTGCCCGACGACGCCGAGCCGAGTGGTCACCCGGCGAGGGCCTCGGACTCGCGCAGCGCACGCACCTTGGCGGCGATGCCTGCGGCGTCGAGGCCGACCTGCGCCAGCTGCTTCGGCCGCGAGGCCGCATACACGATGCGGTCCGGCACGCCATGCGCGACGACGCGCACGCCCGGATCCATCTGGCTCACCACCGAGGCCATGTAGGCGCCGAAGCCGTTCACCACCGTGCCCTCCTCCACCACCAACAGCTGCTGGTGCGTGGCGAGCAGCGCGGTGAGCGTGGTCGCGTCGTGCGGCTTGAGATAGCGGCAGTTCACGACCGTAACGCTCAGGCCTTCGGCAGCCAACGCCTCGGCGGCCTTCAGCGACTCCTGCACCATCGTGCCGACGGCGAGGATGGCGATGCCTTCGCCCTTGCGCAGCACTTCCCAGGTGCCGTGCGGCACCGCGGGGATGTCCTTCGCGTGGCCCGGCACATCCGGCGAGACTTCGCGCGGATACCGCACGCAGAACGGGCCCTCGTGCATCAGGCCGCCGCGCAGCAGTCCGACGAACTCCGTGCCGTCCTTCGGGGCCGTCACCACCATGTGCGGCACGGCGAGCATGTACGCGATGTCGTAGAGGCCGGCGTGGGTCTCGCCGTCCTCACCCACCAAGCCCGCGCGGTCCATGCAGAACATCACCGGCAGCGACTGGATCGCCACGTCGTGGATGATGTTGTCGTAGCCGCGCTGCAGGAACGTCGAGTAGATCGTCACCAC
>PNKF01000069.1 GCA_013822285.1 Gemmatimonas sp. | reverse complement strand
CGGAACAGCGTCGTCTTGCCGGCGCCGTTCGGGCCGATGATGCCGACGATGCCCGCGCGCGGCAGGTCGAAGTTCAGGTTGTCGAACAACAGCTTGTCGCCGAACGACTTCTGCAGCTTCTTCGCGCGCACCACGTCGTTGCCGAGGCGCGGCGCCGGCGGGATGATGATCTCGTTCTGCATGACGCGGTCGTTCTGCGCCTCGCTGGCGAGCTGCTCGTACGCCTGCAGACGCGCCTTGCTCTTGGCCTGCCGCGCCTTCGGCGACATGCGCACCCACTCGAGCTCCTTCTGCAGCGTCTTCTGTCGCGCGCTGGCCTGCTTCTCTTCCAGCGCGAGGCGCTGCTGCTTCTGTTCGAGCCAGCCGGAGTAGTTGCCCTCGTAGGGCACACCCTTGCCGCGGTCGAGCTCGAGGATCCACTTCGCGACGTTATCGAGGAAGTAGCGATCGTGCGTGATCGCCACCACCGTGCCCGGGAACGTCTCCAGGAAATGCTCCAACCACGCCACCGACTCGGCGTCCAGGTGGTTCGTGGGCTCGTCCAGCAGCAGCATGTCCGGCTCTTCGAGCAACACCTTGCAGAGCGCCACGCGACGCTTCTCGCCACCCGAGAGGTTCGTCACCGGCGAATCGGCCGGCGGCAGGCGCAGCGCGTCCATCGCGACGTCGATCTTGTTGTCGAGATTCCAGAGGTCGTGCTGGTCGATGTACTCCTGCAGCTTCGCCTGGCGGTCCATGAGCTTGTCGAAGTCCGCATCGGGCTCGGCGAACTTCAGCGAGATCTCGTTGAACTCGTTGAGCGCGTCGCGCTGCGCCTTCACGGCGAGCTCCACGTTGCCGCGCACGTCGAGGTTCGGATCCAGCTCGGGCTCCTGTGGCAGGTAGCCGATGCGCGTGCCCTTATGCGCCCAGGCTTCGCCCTGAAATTCCGTATCGACGCCGGCCATGATGCGCAGCAGCGAAGACTTGCCCGCGCCGTTGGGGCCGAGCACGCCGATCTTGGCGCCGGGATAGAACGAAAGCCAGATATCGTCGAGGATGATGCGCGAAGGTGGAATCACCTTCTTGAGCGCCTTCATCACATAGATGAACTGCGGTGCCACGTGGAGCGTCTCCTGTCAGTACGAAACGGCTGGATGCGCACTCGCGCATCCAGCCGTGAAAGATAGTGCCCAAAAGCGATTGGCCGAGGGCGGTCCGCCCTCAGGCCAAGTGCCGCGTCAGACCACGCGCGCCAGGAACACGACCGCCGCGAGTCCCACCGCCAACGGCATCCAGGACGCCTCAAGGGTGTCGATCAATGCACCATAGATTCCACGGATGCGGCTGAACACGGGACGGCTCCTGAATGGGTACGTGGCTAAGACGCGCGAGCGGCGCCAAAGGTTTCTCGTCGCGTTACTCCGTGCTACCCCGGTCGCGGCGCTTTTTGTCACGCTCGGGCCCGCCGCCCAGGCGCAGGACACCGCAGGGCGTGCCGTTGAGCCCATCCTGCCGGTGACGGCGGTCACGTCGGGCAACCCGGGCCCGACAGTCGCATTCGTCGCCGGCGTGCACGGCGGCAAGGTGGCAGCCATCCGGGCGCTCGAGCAGCTGCGCCAGCGCCTGCCCGGCCGCCTGGTCCGCGGCCGCGTGCTGCTCGTGAGTCCCGCGAACCTGGCCGGCTACACGGCCGGCCTCGCCCAGATCTCCCCGGACGATTCCCTCAACCTGAACCGCGTGTTTCCCGGCCGCGCCGATGGCCGCCGCACGGAGCGGCTCGCCGCGAAGATCATGCGTGATATAGTTGCGCAGAGCGACTATCTCGTGGACCTCCACGGGTCGGACGGAGATGAGGCGGTCGGACGCTTCGCCTACGCCGCACGCCCGGGCCTCACGCCACGCGTCGACAGCGCCGCGAAGGCGCTGGCCGAGGCCTGGGGAACGGCGGTGATCGTCTGGGACGAGGCGGGCCCGCGGACATTGGCCGAGTCACGATTCCTGCAGACGGCGGCGCATTTGAGCGGCGTCCCCGCGATCACGGTGTTCGAGGCGGGGGCGACGCGCGAAGACTCTGCGGCCACCGCGGCGTTCATCGCCGGTGCCGAGCGAGCGCTTCGGGCGCTCGGCATGCTCGATGGCGAGCCCGCTCGATCCGTCGCTCCGCTGCTACTCGCCCGGCGCGCGGTCGTGACCGCCCAGACGGACGGCGCGTGGCGGCCCGCGACCACGCCCGGCGTTCGCCTCGCGCCCGGCGAACCAGCGGGCTGGCTGCGGAGTTCGTCTGGAGTCGAGGTCGCCGTGCCCGTCCCGGACGGCGGCCTCGTGCTGCATCTTCGGAAGGCCGGGCCCCTGCGCGCCGGCACGCCGCTCGTCATCACTGGCATCTCGCCAACGCCCTGACCTTCGTGGACTTCTCCGGTCTCACTGCCCAGCTGTCCTCGAGCCCGCTCACTGCGGTGGGCCTGGTGTTCCTGGCGGGCGTGCTCACCAGCCTGAATCCCTGCATCTACCCGATGATCCCGATCACCGCGGCGATCGTCGGCGGTCAGACGTTGGGTGAGACGAAGCCGCCGCGACGCCGCACGCTGTTGCTGACGATGGCCTATGTGGTTGGTCTCGCGACGGTCTACTCCACGCTGGGCATCATCGCCGGTGTGTCGGGCACGATGTTCGGGACGATCAGCACGAACCCGTGGCTGTACTTCGCCATGGCCAACGTGTTGATCCTCTCGGCCTTGATGATGTTCGACGTGCTTCCCGTGCCGATTCCTGCGTCGCTGCAGGCGCGCGCGGCGACGGCGGGCACGGCAGGCCGCGTGGGCGGTGCCCTCATCATGGGCGCGATGTCGGGCCTGGTGGCCGCGCCCTGCGGCGCGCCGGTGATGGCCGCGATCCTCACCTGGGTGGGCAGCCAAGGGAGCCCCACGCTGGGTTTCGTGTATCTCTTGGTGTTCTCGCTCGGCATGTGCACGCTGCTCGTGGTCGTTGGGCTTTCGAGCGGCGCGCTGGCACGCCTGCCACGCGCAGGCAACTGGATGAACTGGATCAAGAAGGGCTTCGGCGTCGTGATGATTGCGGTGGCCGAGTACTATCTCATCGAAATGGGGAAATTGGTGTTCTGATGCGTACACTCACGATGTTCCGTCGCGCGCTTGGCGCGCTCCTCCTGCTCGGCGCGTCGTCCGTTGCCGCGCAGGACACCGGCCTGCCGATCGGCACGGTTGGTCCTGCGGCCGCCCTCGAGACGCTCGATGGCACGGCCGCGAACCTCAGTAGCGTGGTGGGTGGCGGCAAGCCGACGCTGATCGAGTTCTGGGCGACCTGGTGCAGCAACTGCCGCGAACTCGAACCGACGCTGCAGGCGGCGCAGCAGCGCTACGGCGCGCAGGTGCGATTCGTGGGTGTGGCCGTCAGCGTGAACCAGTCGTCGGAGCGCGTGAAGCGCTACGTGACCGAGCATCTGCGCGGGTTCACGCACTTCTATGATCGCCGTGGCACAGCCGTCACCAACTACGACGTGCCGGCGACAAGCTATGTGGTGATTCTCGACAAGGACGGCAAGGTCGTGTACGGCGGCGTCGGCGGCGATCAAGACATCGCGCGGGCGCTGGCTTCCGTGGTGCGATAAGCCAAACCGCTTTTCACCACGAAGGCACGAAGAACTGAAACTGACGCCACGGAGGCACAGAGGCGCAGAGGTTGCACAGAGAACGACGGGGGCAAATGCTTTGGGGGTCCGCGCCGATGCGTCGTCGCGGACCCCCGAAGTGTTGTCGTGCTGTTCTCCGTGAAGAACTCCGTGTCTCCGTGCCTCTGTGGCAAGGCAGTTCGAAGTCCTTCGTGCTCTTCGTGCCTTCGTGGTGATTGCCGTCAGCCCGTCAACGGCAACTCAAACAGCAACACCGGCGGCTGTGGCTCCCGCGTGTGGTACACCTTGATGATCCGCACCGTGAACGGCTCGGCGATGCGCAGCGCGAGCATCTTGCGCAGCTTCGCCTGCGTCAGCTCCGGATACAGGTTGAGCGTGCAGTGCGGCGTGAACGGCCAGCGCGCCGGTTGAAACGGCAGGCCACATTGCTTGATCGCTTCATGCAACGCCCGCAGCGGTCCGTGCGGGTCGAGCCGTAGCGAGACAATGTTGCGCCCGATGAAGCGTTCGGGATGCCCGAAGCTCAACGTGATCGGCGCCGTGCTCGCCGCGACCGGCGCGAGCTTCTCGCGCATGAGTGCGACCGGTGTATCCGGCGGCAGCGGCCCTGCCCCTGATGATCCCGTCAACGTGATATGCGGCGGCAGCGCGCGCGCCATCTTCGGGTCGAACTCCATCTGCAGCGCATGGATGCGAGCCGCGAGCTCGCCCTCCAGCTCCGTCGTGATGAAGATCCCGTTCACCGGAAGCTGGCCGAGAGACCGATGCCCATGCCATCGCGCCGCGGAGCGAGCACCGGCTTGAGGAAGAAGCCGTCGATCGGATCTGCCGGGCGCGTCGCGTGCCAGCGATGGATCGCCGCGGCGGTCACGCTGCCGATGCCGGCACCCGTGACCACGTCACTCAGCCAGTGGCGGTCGTCGTGCATGCGGCCGTACGCGGTCGCCACCGCCGACGAGTACACCAACACGCCCACCCACCGCGCGTGCCGCGGCGCTCGGCGCTTCACTTCCAGGTGCACGGCCGTCGCGAAGGCGAATGCCGCGGTCGCATGGCCCGACGGCACGGATTGGTAGTCGCTGCCATCCCGCATGCCGCGCAACAGCGCGAAGCTGCCCGGATCATCGGGCGAGATCGCGGGGCGCTTGCGACCAGCAAGCCCCTTGATGGTCCCGGTGACGATGCCGCTGATGCCAATGGCCTCGAGCCCACGCAGCCCGCTGGCCGCGATCACTGGCTGCTTGGCCAGCAGGCCACCGCCGTACAGCGCGGCGCTCAGCACCAGCACGCCCGGCGAGCCATAGGGATTCCCGTAGCCCGCGATCCCTTCGAGCAGCGCCGAGCCTTGGGGGCCGCTGCCGCGAACGGCGTCACGTGCCGCCTGATCGGCGAAGTACGCGAGCCCGCCCGCGGCAAAGGTGATGGCGAAACCGCGGAACTCCGGCACCCCGAAGGCCGCCGAGGGCCGGGGCGCGGAATCGGCAGGCACCGACTGGGCGACGAGCGCGCTGGCCGTAGCCAGCGGCAGGATCAGCGAGACGAGGAGGCGAAGGCGATTCACGTTGCCTAGTTTAGCTAGTGACCGTGCTCTTCGCCCACGCTTCCAGCCTTCGCGCTCCGTGTCGCTGACTATCCGTCCCTTTGCGTCCCATGAAGACCGCGCGCAGTGCGTGGCCTTGCAGGAACTCACCTGGGGCAAGGGATTCACCGAGCGCATTCCCGCAGCCATGCTGCTCGTCGCGCAGAAGACCGGCGGCGTCTGCGCCGGGGCCTTCGACGCCGACGGCCGTATGCTCGGCTTCGTCTTCGGCGTCACCGGCGTGCAGGACGGCGAGCTCATGCACTGGTCTGACATGCTGGCCGTGCATCCCGACGCCCAGGGGCAACACCTCGGCGAACGTCTCAAGGAGTACCAGCGCGAACAATGCCGCGCTTTGGGAATACGCGACATCTATTGGACTTACGATCCGCTCGTCGCCCGCAACGCGCACCTGAACCTCTCGCGCATGGGCGCGCGCGTGCGGGAGTTCGTGCCCGCGATGTATGGCGAGGGCACCAACTCGCCGCTGCAAGGCGACATGCCGACGGATCGCTTCGTGGTGGCCTGGGCAGTCGACCCTGCCGAGTCCGCGGCAGAGCTTCGTGAGATTCCGCCTGACGCCGTGACGGTCGTCCACGCGGATACGGGATCTTCCACGGCGGGAGCTGGCGACACCGTTCAGGGTTCGCCGAGCGCCGCGCTCCCAGACGTCGCGCACATTGCCGTGCGCGTCCCGCGCGACATCTCGTCGCTCGCCGCGGCCGACATCAGCGCCGCACGGCGCTGGCGCTTTGCCACGCGGCACGCGTTTGCCCATTACCTCAGCCGCGGATACCGCGTCGACGGATTCGTCGCCGATGCCGACGGCGGGACGTATCTCCTCACGCGGAGCATGCCGTGATCCGGCTCGACCGCATTGTGCTGCGGGAAATCCGCCTGCCCCTGCGCGAACCCTTCCGCATCTCGTCGGGCGAGATGCGCGAGCGTCGCATCCTGTTGCTTGAGCTCTTCGATGCCACTGGCGTGCACGCCTGGGCGGAGTGCGTGGTCGATGACGCGCCCAACTATTCGTCGGAGACGATCGACACCGCTTGGCCGACGATCGTCCGTTGGCTTGCCCCGCGCCTGATCGGTGCTGACGTCGCGTCGCACACGGACGTGCATGGCATCCTCGAACAGGATGTGCGCGGCCATCACATGGCCAAGGCAGCCCTGGAGATGGGCTGCTGGAACATCGCCGCGCAACAGGCGGGCCTACCGCTCGCGCGCCTGCTCGGGGGGACGCGTGCGCAGATCGCCACTGGCATCTCGCTCGGCATTCAGCGTGACGTCGCGACGTTGATTGCGAAGGCGACCGAATCGCTGGCTGCGGGGTATCAGAAGGTGAAGATCAAGATCGCGCCGGGCCGAGACATCGAGTGGGTGGCTGCGGTGCGTCACGCCGTCGGGGACGATGCGCACCTGATGGCCGACGCCAACAACGCGTACACGCTCGCCGACGCCGAACGGCTCGCGCAGCTGGACGCGCTGCACCTGATGATGATCGAACAGCCTCTCGCCCATGATGACCTGGTGCGGCATGCCGAATTGCAGAAGCGCCTCCGCACGCCGCTGTGCCTCGACGAATCCATCACCTCGCTCGAGCGTGCGCAGGACATGCACACGTTGGGCGCCGGTCGCATCGTGAACATCAAGCCGGGACGGGTGGGAGGATTCGCGCAGAGCATCGCGATCCACGACTTCTGCGAAGAGCACTCGATCCCGGTCTGGTGCGGTGGCATGCTCGAGAGCGGCATCGGCCGCGCATACAACGTCGCCTTGGCGTCGTTGCCCAACTTCACTTTGCCCGGCGACTTGTCGCCGAGTGCCCGGTATTGGACGCAGGATGTGGTCTCGCCCGAATGGACGATGGACGCGCGAGGCATGGTGCAGGTGCCGCTCGCCGAGCCGGGCCTTGGCATCGCCGTCGATGAAGACCGCATCCGAGCGTTGACCGTGCGCAGCGAGGAAATTCGCGCGTGACCCCTGCCCTTCCCGACCGCATCGCGACGCAGTTCACCGATTCCGAACGCACGTTGCTCGTTGAGCTGCGTCGCTCGTTGCATCGCCGTCCCGAGCTCTCGTGGAAGGAGACGCAGACGCAGGCACGGCTTCGCGAAGCGCTGATGGACATCGGGATCACCGACATCCGCGAGACCGCTGGCACTGGGCTTGTCGCACACATCCCCGGCACGCAACGCGGCGGTCCGGCGGTCGCCATTCGCGGTGACATCGATGCCCTGCCCATCCACGAAGAGACGGGCCTTCCCTTCGCCTCGATGCATGCCGGCGTGATGCATGCCTGCGGCCATGACATGCACGCGGCCTGGGCAGTGGGCGCGGGATTGCTGCTGGCCAAGCAGCCTGCCGTCGGCGACGTGCGCATCCTCCTGCAACCCGCCGAAGAACTCGGCGAGGGCGCGCCACGCGTCTTGGCAGACGGCGCGCTTGAGGGCGTCGCCGCAATCTTTGGCGGTCACGTGGATTGGCGCTTCACCGTCGGGGAGGTCGTCGCGACGCCGGGTCCGCTGGCCGCGAGCACGGACACCTTCGAGATCACGTTCCACGGCAAGGGCGGGCACGGCGCGCGTCCGCAGGACACGCACGATCCCATCGTCGGCATGGCGGCCTTCGTGAGTGATGTGCAGACCATCGTCTCGCGGCGCCTCGACCCTGCACTCCCGGGCGTCGTCACGGTCGGCATGCTGCACGCCGGATCGGCACCGAACGTGATTCCCGAGATCGCGAAGTGCGCCGGCACGATTCGCGCGACCACCCCGGAGTCGCGCGCGCTGCTGTGTACCGAAGTGGAACGTCTTGCACACGGTGTCGCGGCGGTACATCGCCTGACGGCCACCGTGCAGATCACGCAGGGCACCCCACCGCTCATGAACGGCGCACGTGCGGCCGCTTGGGCACAAGACGCCACCCGTCAGCTGCTCGGCGAGTCGGCACTGCGCAAACTGCCACTCGCCAACATGGGCGGCGAAGACTTCGCGTTCTACACCGAGCGCATCGAAGGCTGCTTCATGCGCATCGGCAGCTGGCGCGAGGGGCGCGAGCGCAGCGGCGTGCACACGCCGCGCTTCAATCCCGACGAAGACGCGCTGTTCATCGCCGCAGCCGTGCTCGCCGAGTCTGCGCGTGTCGCGAGCGCCGCGTTGCACCTTGCATGAGCAGTCTGCGATGACAGTGCGCCCGGAGATCATTGCCGTCGATGCAGCGGCTCCCGACGCCGATGTCATCGCGCGCGCGGCCGCGGTGATTCGTGCGGGCGGGCTCGTCGCGATGCCGACCGAGACGGTGTATGGACTTGCCGGCAACGCATTGGAGCCGGCGAGCATCGCGCGGATCTACGCGGCGAAAGGTCGCCCCTCGCACAATCCCTTGATTGCGCACGTCGCGGATGCCGCGCAGGCGCGGACGCTGGCCGCCGAGTGGCCGGAGATGGCGCGTGCGCTCGCGGCGAAGTTCTGGCCGGGTCCGCTCACGCTCGTCGTGCGGCGTAAGGCGATGGTGCCGACCGAACTCACCGCCGGGCTCGACACCTTCGGCGCACGCGTCCCCGACCATCCCGTCGCACTCGCGTTGATCCGTGCGGCGGGCGTGCCGCTCGCGGCGCCGAGTGCGAATCGGTTCACGGAAGTCTCGCCGGTCACCGCGGCGCAGGTGGCGCGCGGGCTCGGCGCGGCGGTGGATCTGATTCTCGATGCGGGTCACACACGCGTCGGCATCGAGAGCACGGTCGTTGATGTGAGTGGCGGACGGCCGATGCTGCTACGCCCAGGCATGATCACGCAGGAGGCACTGGAGGCCGTGGTCGGGCCCGTGTCGCGACACCGTGGTGTCGCGCGCGAGGATGCGCCGCGGCCGGCACCGGGGATGGTCGCGCGACATTACGCGCCTCATGCGCGCGTCGAGCTTGTGCCGATCGGCGGCCTGCGTGCGGCGATCGATGCGGCACGACGCGCAGATGCGTCAGTCAGTGTCGGCGGCATCGTGCATTCGCAGACCGTGCCGTCGGGCCTCGCCTTTGCGCGGCAGCTGCCGGACTCACCGGACGGCTATGCGAGCGCGCTCTACGATGCGCTGCACGACGCTGACGCGGCGGGGTGCGCAGTGTTGATCGTCGAAGCGGTCCCCGCGGACGCGTCGTGGGACGCCATCCGCGACCGCCTCGCGCGCGCAGCACATCCCGCCTGAGGCCGCGTGCCCTTGCACCCCGCGTCGGGGCGCCTTGATTACAGGGTATGCTGACTCTCGATCTCACGGGCAGGCGTGCCCTCGTCGCTGGTGTCGCCGATGACGGCGGCTTCGGCTTTGCTATCGCCAAGGCGCTG
>PNKF01000068.1 GCA_013822285.1 Gemmatimonas sp. | reverse complement strand
CCTGGCCGAACACCGTGTGCACGCCGTTCAGGTGACGCGTGTTGGCTTCGCTGAGCACCATGAAGAACTGCGAGCCGCCGGTGTCCTTGCCGGCATGCGCCATCGACAGGGCGCCGACCTTGTGCGTCTGCGGATTGCCCGCGGTCTCGCACTTGATCTTGTAACCCGGGCCGCCGGTGCCCGGCGGACCCTTCGGCGTGCCACCGATCTTCGCGTTCGGGCAACCGCCCTGCACGACGAACTCGGGAATCACGCGATGGAAGCGGATGTTGTCGTAGAAGCCTTCGTTGGCAAGCTTCTCGAAATTGGCGACCGTGCCGGGAGCGTCCTTCTCGTACAGCTCGGCGGTGATGGTGCCCTTGTTGGTCTCGAAAGTGGCGGTCTTCATACCTAAAATCTAACGCCGCCGGGGCGGTGAGGTAGCCACGAACTGGTAGTAGCGGGGCACCTTGCAGCCGTTCAGCAGGGCCGGCTCGAAGGTCCACTGGGCGATGGCGTTGCGGGCGCCTGTCGTGAGCCAGGCGCTGGTGGACTCGATCACGCTGAACGTGGTCATGTCCGGCTTGCCGAGGGTGTCGACCAGGACCTCGACCTTGAGCGAGGAGCTGCCGTCGCGGCGGACGGCCGTGCGGGGCACCGGTGTGCGGATCGGCGGTGGCTGCATGCGCACCGGGGTGGGGACGCGTTCGACGTCGAGACGTGGGTTGAGCGCAGCGTCCTCGCGCGCGAGCACGCAGGAGTCAGCGGGCGGCGCGAGGACCTGCGCGTTGCGCGTCTCGGGTTCGGCGGTCCTGCTGGCGCAGGCCGCGATGGTCAGGACGGCGGCTAGCGCCGCCATCGGCTTCAGGAAGTGCGTGGGCATCACGGAAGTTCAGCAGAAGGACAGATATCGGCCAGTGCGCAATCGTTGCACTTGGGCTTGCGGGCATCGCAGGTGCGACGGCCGTGCCAGATCATCAGGTGCGAGAGCATGGTCCAGCTCTCGCGGGGAAAAAGCGGAATGAGCGCGCGCTCGACCTTCACGGGGTCGCTCTCCTTGGTGAGTCCGAAGCGCCGCGATAGCCGCTGCACGTGCGTGTCCACCACGACGCCTCCGTTGATGCCGTAGGCGTTGCCGAGCACGACGTTCGCCGTCTTGCGGCCGATGCCCGGCAGCAGCACCAGCGCATCCATGTCGGCGGGGACCTCGCCGCCATGCTTCTCCATCACCTGCTTGGCGAAGCCCGAGAGTGACTTGGCCTTGTTGCGGTAGAAGCCCGTGCTCTGGATGACCTGCTCGATCTCGTCGCGCGGGGCGTCGGCGAGTGCCGCGGCGTCAGGCCAGCGGCGGAACAGTTCCGGCGTGACCATGTTGACGCGCTTGTCTGTACACTGTGCCGAGAGGATGGTTGCGACGGCGAGCTCGTAGGGATTGCGGTAGTCGAGTTCGCAGTGCGCGTCGGGGTACAGCGCGAGCAAGCGTCGGTGAACCTCGGCGGCATGTGCCTTCAAGGCCTCGCCACGCAGCTGCTTTGGCTTCGCGACTTTCTTCTTCGCGGGTTTCGCTGCGGTCTTCGCCTTGCGACCCGCGGTCTTCTTCGCGCTCAACGCGTGGCTGCCTCGCGGCGGCGGCGTGTGGCGAAGGCCACGAAATCTTCGGCGCTGCGCGTGTTGATCACGTCCTGCGGACGCAGCCAGGCCTTGCGGGCCATACCGATGCCGAGGCCCATGTTCTCGAGCCCGTCCACCGAATGTGCGTCGGGGCCGATCTCGATCGTCGCGCCGTACTTCCGCGCGAGGCGCGCGAGGCGCCAATCGAGGTCGAGGCGATGCGGGTCGGCATTCAACTCGACGGCCACGCCCAGTCGGCCCGCCTTCTCGAGGATGGCGTCCATGTCGATGGCGTAGGGCTCGCGCGTGAGCAAGAGCCGGCCGGTCGGATGTCCGAGCACGCTGATGTGCGGATCATCCAGCGCCTTCAGCACGCGATCGGTCATCTGGCGCTCGTTCATGCCGAGTCGCGAATGCACGCTGGCGATCACGTAGTCGAAGCGATCGAGCACGTCGGTGGGATAATCGATGCGCCCACAGGGCAGGATGTCGGCCTCGACGCCCTTGAGCACGCGGAAATCGTTGAACGAGGCATTGATGGCGTCGATCTCTTCGTGCTGCCGCATCAGCGACTCGGCGCTCAATCCGCCCGCGTAGAACGCGCTCTGCGAGTGGTCGGAGACCCCGAGGTAGCTCCAGCCGCGGGCCCGCGCGGCGGCCGCGAGCTCGGCGATCGTCGCGCCGCCATCGCTGTACTGCGAGTGGCAATGCAGCACGCCGCGGATGTCGTCGAGCGTGACGAGGCCGCCGAAGCC
Source organism: Gemmatimonas sp. (assembly GCA_013822285.1). Classification (GTDB taxonomy): domain Bacteria; phylum Gemmatimonadota; class Gemmatimonadetes; order Gemmatimonadales; family Gemmatimonadaceae; genus Pseudogemmatithrix. The sequence continues at coordinate 7,210 of PNKF01000068.1, read as the reverse complement.
TTCGCCCTCGGCCTGCTCGTTCTCGCCCATGCCCTCGCGCAGTTCAGGCGCCAACCACGGCAGGCCGATGGCGGCGTACAACGCGGGCTCGTCGGCGAGTTCGATCACGTGACCGCTGGCGTCACGGAGATCGTGGTCGCTGAGCGTGAGGCCGCGCAGCGCGGCGCGCGCGACGACTTCCTGCACATGGGCCGCCGAGCCGGTGGCGCGGAACCAGGCGACGACGAACTCGCTGGCCGGCACGCAATGCAGCTGCAGGCGCACGCCGTCGTCGAAGCGGATCGCGACATGCCGCGTGCCGCTGCCGACGGAATCGCGCACCCCAGGCGTGCGCGCAAACGCGGCGGCGATCGCCTCGGGGTCGCGCACGCAGGCGGCGACGATCTCCACGTCGCGCACCGTCTCGCAGTGCCGGCGCACGGCGCCGGCGATCTCCGCCCGCACGACGCCGCTCAGGCGACGCACCGCCGAGAGCAGGCGCTCGGCTTCGGCGCGTCCATGCGGCAGCAGGATCTGCGCGCCGCTCTCCTTGAGCCAGGCGATGCCGCGCAGCACCTGTTCCGCGGTACGCTCGCCGAAGCGCGGCAGCTTGGCCAAACGGCCGTCGCGTGCGGCGTCTTCGAGTTCCTGCAGCGTGTCGATGCCCAGGCCTTCGTGGATGCGGCGGATGCGCGAGGGCCCGAGGCCAGGGACGCGCATCATCTCGAAGAGGCCTTCCGGCGTGCTCTCGCGCAGGCGGTCGAGCAGTTCGGAGTCCCCGTCGTCGCGCAGCTGCTCGAGCACCTCGATGACTTCCGGCGCGAAGCGACGCTTGTCGCGCTTCAGCAACTCCTTGAGCGGCTTGGCTTCGTCGGCCGCGAGCGAACGCGCGGCGTCGGCGAAGGGGGCCGGCACGGCGGGATCCTCGCCCTGCAGTTCAAGCAGGGCGACGATCTCGTGCAGGAGGTGTGAGGCGGCTTTGGAGTCCATCGAGGGATGCGGCGGGTCTAGAAGAGGAAATCTAGGCGGCGCCCCGCGGGTTCCCCCGCAGGAACGCCGGTAATGGTCCTACTCCTCTTTACCCGCGTGCTCCGAGAGCGTGTCGATGAGTCCGTGCAGCTGCTTCTCGGTGAGGTCGATCTCCTCGGCGGCGGCTTCGACGTCGAGCAAGCCGGCGCGCATGGAGACGGCGACCTGGTTGAGATAGCGGATCTTCGCAAGAATCTCGTCGGTGTGCTTGCGCAGCCCGAGGAAACGCCGCTTTTCCGCCAGCGCGCGGCGATGCCGCTTGATGAGCTCCTGCGGCGACATGCGTTTGGCCAGCGAAATCACTTCTTCGCGCGAGCGGCCGGGCAGGGCGCCGCGGTCGGGCAGGCCGAGGTCATCCCAAGCCTCATCGGCGAACCACAGACGGCCCACGTACTCGATGCCGTCATAGGTGATGCGCACCGAGACGTTGTAGCGACGGCCGTCCATCTCGACGGTCGCCACATACGGCTGGATGATCTCGTCGTGCGTGGCCATCAGGCGTGGGGAGAGGGGGCCGTCCGCGCGAGGAAGTCCTCGACGGCGGCGAAGAGCTGCGCTGCCTGTTCAACATACGGCACGTGACCGCAGTCATCCAGCCAGACGCCCTCCGCCCCGAGGGCGGCGGCGCAGGCCTGCGCGGACGCCAGCGGGATGGGGTCCTGACGGCCATGCACCACGAGCGTGGGAATGTGCAGGGCGCGCAGGGCGTCTTGCAGGTCAAAGTCGCCCAGCGATTCCCAGATCGACTGCTGCACGCGGCCCGTCACGCGGAAGGGCGTGAGATCATGCACGCGGCTGGGATCGGCGAAGTAGCCGGCCACCGAGAGCTCGAAGCTGCGCTGCTTGAATGCTTCCGGATCGCGCTCGCGCAGGCCGCTGGCCTGCAGCTCGGCACGCATGGCGGAGACGGTGGGGCCTGTCTGCCGTGCGGTGAAGGTTGCTTCGAACTCGGCGCGCCAACTGCGGTTGATCGGGGCAGGGCTGATCAGCACGAGGCGCGCGGGCGCGGGGCCGACGCGGCCGGCCGCCGCTTCGATCGCGTAGAGCATGGCCAGCATCGCGCCCCAGGAGTATCCGACGAGCGTGAGCGGGCCCTCGTGCAGCTCGGCGAGCACTGCGGCGAGGTCCTGCACCTGCGTGTGCCAGGTGATCGGCGTGCGATCATCGGTCTTGGACCGGCCGCCACCGCGCTGGTCGTAGAGCAGCACATCACGATGCCGCGCGAGCTCGAGCATCTGCGGCAGCAGGTAGTCGAGGTGCGCACCGGGGCCGCCGTGCAGCAGCACGAGCTTGCCCTTGGACTGCGGCGCATCGTAGCGGCACCAGTACAGCGGCAGCGTGGTGCTCGTCGTGAAGCCCTCGGCGGAGGGCGGGGGGATCGGAGGCATGCCTTAAAGAAAGCTGCGCGCCACGCGAGCGGTATTCACGTGGACGCGCACGGTGTCGTGGATGTCGGCGCCGTAGCCGCCGGCAATGGCGATCGCGACGGGCACGCCGATGGCGCGGGCAGACTCGAGAACCAGGGCATCACGTCGCATGAGGCCATCGAACGTAAGCTTGAGGCGGCCGAGCGTGTCGCCCTCGTGCGGATCGGCGCCGGCCAGGTACAGCAGGAGGTCGGGGCGGGACGTCGAGAGCACGCTCGGCAGTGCCTCGCTGAGCTTCTCGAGATACTCCGTGTCGCCCGTGCCGTCCTCGAGTTCGACGTCCAGCGTGCCGGGCATCTTGCGGAACGGATAGTTGCGCCGGCCGTGCATCGAGAAGGTGAACGTGTCGTCGTCGCCGGCGAAGATCGCGTGCGTGCCGTTGCCTTGGTGCACGTCGAGATCGATCACCGCCACGCGACGGATGCGCCCCTGTGCGCGCAGCGCCCGCACGGCGATGGCGACGTCGTTCAGGACGCAGAATCCCTCGCCGTGCGTGGCGAAGGCATGGTGCGTGCCGCCCGCCAGGTTCATGGCGATGCCGGCGTCGAGCGCATGGGCGGCCGCTTCGAGTGTGCCGCCGGAGGCGCGGAAGGAGCGTTCGACCAACCCTTCGCTCCACGGGAATCCCAGTGCGCGCTGCTCGGCGGCGGGCATGGTGCCCCGAAGAAGCCGCGTGATGTAGTCGGCATCGTGCACGCGTTGCACGTCTTCGATCGGCGCGCGTGCGGGGTCGTGCATCGCGGCCGGCGCGACGACGCCCTCGGCGAGGACGGCGTCGCGCAGCAGCGCGTACTTGGCGATCGGAAAGCGATGCCCCTCAGGCAGCGCGATCACATAGTGCGCGCTCGACCAACAGTGCAGCGTCACGGACGCAGCTCAATGCTGAAGTGTCTGCGCCACACGCCGCGCCATTCAGCGCGGCGCACCTTCGCCGCGGAACACCACGCCGCCCTTCATCACGAAGCTCGGGCGCTCGAGTGCCGTCACATCGCGCAGCGGATCGCCCGGCACCGCGACGATGTCGGCGAGCAATCCGGCACGCAGCGTGCCGATGCGGTCTTCCCAGCCGAGGACCTTGGCGGCGCTCGAGGTGCCAGCGACGATCGATTCCATCGGGGTAAGACCGCCCCACTGCACCATCAACGTGAACTCGTGGCCATTCTGGCCATGGCGACCCACGCCGGCATCGGTGCCGAGGGCGATCGGCGTGCCGGCGGCCTTGGCGATGCGAATCGCATTGCGCATCGCGGCCGCGGCCGCACGCGCCTTCTCGGCGACGTACGGCGGCAGCGCGCCAGCAGCAGCGGCACGTTCGACGGCTTCGCCGGCCATCAACGTCGGCACCAGATAGGTGCCACGCTCAGCCATCAGGCGTGCGCCCTCTTCATCGAGGAACGAGCCGTGTTCGATGCTGGCCACGCCCGCGCGCACGGCGCGCTTGATGCCTTCGGTGCCATGCGCATGTGCCGCCACTTTGCGGCCCAGCGTGCGCGCCTCGTTCACCATCGCTTCCAGCTCCTCGACGCTGTACTGCGAGGCGCCGATGCCCTGCGTGCCGCCGGACAGCACGCCGGCGGTGGCGCAGGTCTTGATCACGTCGGCGCCGTACTTCACTTGATAGCGCACGGCGCGTCGCACTTCGTCCACGCCATCGGCGATGCCCGTCTCCGGCGTGCCGTCGAAAAGGCCAGGACGGAAGTTGTTCTCGTCGCAGTGACCGCCCGTGATGCCGAGGGAGTGGCCGGCGACCTGCAGGCGCGGCCCTGGCACGTAGCCGGCGTCGATCGCGGCACGCAGGCCCACATCCTGGAAGCCCGGGGCGCCGACCATGCGTGCACTCGTGAACCCCGCCATCAGCGTGAGGCGCGCGTGCTCGGTGCCAAGTGCGGCGAGAAAGCCCGGGTAGTCGCGCGTCGCCGAGGTCTGTGCGCCGGCGTCTTCGACTTCGCGGCCGATGAGATGCACGTGAAGGTCGATGAAGCCCGGCAGCAGCGTGACGTCGCCGAGGTTCAGCGTGCGTGCGCCCGCAGGGATGCGCACGGCGCTTGCGGCGCCGACGGCGACGATGCGGTCATCGGTGACGACGACCACGCCGTTCTGGATGGGTGCGGCACCGGTGCCGTCGATGACGCGGGCCGCACGCAGGACGACCGTCCCCGTGCCGCGTGTCGGATACTGCTGCGCCGCCGCGGTGGTGGAGACGGCAAGGAAGGCGAGCACGGCGAGCAGCTGACGCATGATGGTCTCGGCAGGGGTGGAGCGCGTATGTTACGCGGAACCCGAGAGGCACACCAGCAGACCGTGAGCGAAACCGCCGCCCCCGACACCAGGATTCCCGCGCGTCTCGCGCGGCTGGTTGCACGCATCGTCGCCGAACCGGCGGCGCTGGCGGAGCACCGTGGTGACGTGCGGACGCTGACGAAGGCGCTGAAGAAGGCACAGGCGGAGCTGGGGGTCAGTGACGACGGGCAACTGCGCGACGGTCAAGACGTCGTGCGCTCCGAGGACGAATCCCTGCAGACGGCCATCACGCTGCTCGCGAGTCGTCTGCAGGCGTTCGGTGTGGAGCGCCTGGTGCTCTCGGACAAGGCAACGGAGGCCGATCTCTTTGACCTCGTGAAGTTGCTGGCGACGGTGCCCGATCAGGCCGATCCACCTGCGTTCTTTGCGGCACGCGCGGCGGCGGTCGATGCGCGCGCGATCCCGCGGACGCTTCGAAAACCGGCGCTGGCCGGGATCGTGGAGGCGGCATCGGTCAAGGAACCAGGTTCGGTCAAGGAACCGGGTTCGGTGAAGGAGCCGGCCTCGGTGAAGGAGCCGGCCTCGGTGCGGGAGGCCGCGTCGGTGAAGGCGCCGCAGACCTCGGGGAGCCAACCCATCGTCGCTCCGGCGGCAGTAGTGCCAGCCGCCAGCAGCGACATGCGATCCGGCCGCCTCGTCGAAGCCCTGGCAGTTCCCGATACCACAGATGCGGAACTCCGCGAGTTGTTCACGGCGTTGCAGGCGACCGCGGACGTAGAGTTGCTGCGCGATCCGCTCGATCGCATCACGTTGCTCGCCGACATGGCGTTCCGCACGGGCCGCTTCGACCGCATGGTCGAGGCGATTGCTGGCTTGGTGGCCATTGAGTACGCGCAGCTCGAGGCGGACGCATCCGACGAACGGCGCCGCGAGTTTGCCCGTGCGCTGCGCCGACTCGCAACGCCGGTCATCCTCCGGCAGCTCGCGACCCAACGCCGGTCGCAGGCCTCGCATCCGACGGCTGCGCGGCAGCTGCAGGCCATCCTGCAGCGCTACGGCACCGACGGCGCCGAGGCGGTGATCGACGAGTGGGTGAACGCCGCAACGCCGGAAGCGCGCGCCGTCTGCCTCGATGCCCTGCGCCAGATGAGCCGCACGCATGACGCGCTCTTCGACATGGTGCGCCACACCGACGATCTCCGCGTGCGGCAGGGCGTCGAGCTGCTCGGCGCCCTCGGCGATGCGCGCGCCGAGCAGCTGCTGCTCGAGCAACTCCGGCATCCGGACACGCGTACGCGTCGCGAGGTCATCGCCGCCTTGGAGCGCTTTCCCTCGGTGGCGGCCCTGGAGGCGATTGGCGTCGGACTCACTGACGATGAGGCGATCGTACGGCTCCGCGCCGTGGCGGCCGTCGTGCCGCGCGGGCAAGCCGCGGTAAAGCTGCTGGCCCCGCTCCTCGACGCGGAAGCCGATCGCGAAGTGCTCTACGCGGCGATTGCCGGCTTGGGCAGCGTGGGCGGCACTGATGCCGTGCAGGCCTTGATCAAGGCCGCGAATGGCGAGACGCAGCATCCGCGTCGCCGCGGCGCCTCGTACCGGCTCCAGGCCTGCGCCGCGCTCGCGCAGATCCGCACGCCACAGGCCATGGCCGCCGTGCAGCTGCTGCGCGATGACCGCGATCGAGAAGTGCGCGAAGGCGCGATGCGTCTCGTGGCGCAGGCCGCGCGTCGCGGCACCACCGCGATGCGCGTCGTCGCCGACGTCTAAGCTGCCGGCCGGCTCACCGAACCTCAGCGGGCGGTGAAGTCCGTGTCCTTGGTGACCGCGCGGCAGGCGGCAGCGATGAGTGCGGCCGCATGGTCTAGGTCCACCAGCGAGACCATCTCGTTCGGCGAGTGCATGTAGCGGTTCGGCACGGACAGCAGCGCCGTCGCGACACCTTCTCGGGCGAGGTGGATGGCATCGGCGTCCGTGCTCGTCTCGCGCCCCGCGGCGTGCAATGTGAACGGAATGCGCGCGAGCTCCGCGGTGTCGCGCAGGATGCGGAAGGCGACGGGCGAGATCACCGAGCCGCGCGTGAGCACGGGACCGGAGCCCAGCGGCGAATGGCCGAGTTCCTTCTTCTCGACGCCGGGGTGATCGGTGGCGAAGGTCACGTCCACGACGATGGCCATCGCCGGATTCACGCGCTGCGCACCGACGAGCGCGCCGCCGCCACGGTACGCGATCTCTTCCTGCGTCGTCGCGACGGCCACCACACGCGCCTCACCCGGTTCGGCCGCGTAGCGTCGCAGCGCCTCGAGCACGACGAAGGCGCCGATGCGGTCGTCGATCGATCGTGACACGATGCGATCGTTCGGAAAATCCAAGCTGCGCGAATCGATGACGCCCGCATCGCCGATCGACAGCAGCGCCTCGGCCTGCGCCCGCGTCGTCGCCCCGATGTCGACCCAGAGGTCGGTCATCTTCGAGGCCTTCTCGCGCTCCTCGGGCTTCATGAGGTGGATCGGCTTCTTGCCGACGGCGCCGAGCAC
>PNKF01000067.1 GCA_013822285.1 Gemmatimonas sp. | reverse complement strand
AGACGGCGATGGGATCATCGATGGGAATCGGCACTGCCGGCCCAGCGGTCACGCTGCGCAGCGCGGTGACGGGGCGCAGCAAACCCGCGGCCGCATCGTGCACGAGCAAGGCGCCGAAGTCCGCGCCGACAGTATCCGACACCTCGAGCAAGATCGTCCGCGCCGCATCGTCGAGCGTGACCGTGCGCCCGAGAATCTCACTGATCGAATAGAGGAGATTGATCTCCTCATAGCGCTCCATGAGCTCATCGGCCGCGTGGCTGGCTTCCCAGCGCGCCTGCAGCAGCTCCCCGAGCACGGGCACGAGCACGCGCAGCCAGCGGCGCACGTCGGCATCGTCGTCGGGGACGGGGCCGATGCCGAGCCACGCGCGCGTGCGTCCCGGGATCCGCACGACGAGCTGCGCGCCCAGCGCCGTCTCGCGCAGGCGCGGCTCGGGGCCGCTGATGTCGGCGAAGCCCTCGGGGGGCGTAACGTCGCCCCCCGAGGTCGCCGCGACTTCGAGCGTCGCGCCCGGCGCCGACTGCGTCCACAGCGTCGCCCCGACGCCGTAGGCCTCGGAGAACGCCAACAGCGCGACGCCCATGTCGCTCACGCGGCGTGTCCTGCCCGCCCGGGGTGGCGCACCGTGAGGCGCACCACGTTGCCGCGCGCCGCGCCGCCGGCCCGGAAGTTCTCGACGCGCTCGACCAACGCGCGCATCAAGAACAGACCACGGCCGTCTTCGCGCTCGATGTTCTCCGGCGTCGTCGGATCTTCCGTGCAGGACTCGAGATCGAAGCCCTGCCCTTCATCCTCGACCTCGACGATCACGACGTCGTCGCGCACATCCACGCGTACGCGCACTTCCTTGCGCGCATCCTCACCGTTGCCACAGATGATGGCGTTCGACAGCGCTTCGGCGAGCGCGACCTTGAACTTGATGCCCAGCGCCTGCACGTCGACCTCGCGGTCCGCACAGCCGCGCACGATCTCCTCGACCACGCCCTCGATCTGCTGCAGCTCGCTCGGGATGCGCAGGTCCAGCGTCAGCGACCCCGGCATTCAGAACGTCTCTAGCGCGCGTTCCCGGCTGTCGGAGATCTGGAACAGCGTGTCGAGCTTGGTCAGCTCGAACAGCGTCTGCAGGTCGTCGTTGAGGTTCGCGAGGCGGATATCGCCGCCCAGCTCGCGCAGGCGCTTGGCCAGCGAGACGAGCACGCCGAGTCCGGCGGAGTCGATGTAGCCGGTGCGCTGGAAGTCGACGAGGATCTTCCGGGCGCCCGTCTCCGCTTCATCGAGCACGCGCTGCTTGAGCTCCTGGCGGTTGCTGACGATCAGCTGGCCCTCGATCTCGACGACGACGACTTCGCCTTGGCGGGACACGTGCAGGGGCATTTCCGGCTCGTTCTGGAGGTGAGGAGTCTGGGAGAAACTTAGCGTCAGAACTTGCTGCGCAACGCGGCCGCGACGGCCGGATGCACCAGCTTGTCGATGTCGCCGCCGAAGCGGGCCACCTCACGCACCAGCGAGGAGCTGATGTAGCTCACTTCGATGCTGGGCACCATGAACATCGTCTCCAGCTGCGGCGCGAGATGCCGGTTCATGAGGGCCATCTGGTACTCGTACTCGAAGTCGGCCACGAAGCGCAGGCCACGCAGGATCACCGTCGCGTTGTTGGCCTTGGCGAAGTCGACCACCAGGCCCTTGAAGGCCTTCACGGTGACGCGCGGGTCGTGATCCACCGCGGCCTCGATCAGCGCGACGCGTTCGTCGTCGCTGAACAGCGGCTGCTTCGCGACGTTCACCGCGATGCCGACGACGAGGCGATCCACGAACTGCAGCGAGCGCTTGATGAGGTCGCTGTGGCCGTTCGTGATCGGGTCAAAGCTGCCGGCGTAGAGCGCAGTCTTCGGCATCAGGAGGGAGGGCGGTAGATAGTGATCGCGGTGTCGCCGTAGCGGCGGCGGTCCACGGACGCGTCGGACTCGGGGTCAGGCAGCGACAGCGAGGCGGCGTGCTCGATGCAAAAGATGTCGGAGAACGGGTGCTGGAGCCAGATGGTTGCGAGCTGTTCCGCGACGGGGGAGGAGTACGGGGGGTCGGCGAGGGCTACTTGGTACTGGCGGCCTTGAACTGCGAGATGTGAGATGTGAGATGTAAGATGTAAGCTGAACTGCACGGCGTCCTTCAGATGGACCGTGCTGACGGCTTCCGCCTTCAGGGCCGCGATGTTGGACTGCAGGACCTTGGCGACTTTCGGGGACTGCTCGACGAAGTCGCAGTGGGTGGCGCCGCGGCTCAGGCACTCAAGGCCCAGTGCCCCGCTGCCCGCGCAGAGGTCCAGCACGTAGGCGTCAGGGATGTGCGGCTGCAGGATGCTCATCCAGGCCTCGCGCACGCGGTCGGCGGTGGGGCGTACGCCGCTCTCGGGCACGGTGATGCGGCGTCCGCGCCACTGGCCGGCGATGATGCGGAGCTCAGACATCGCGGCTCCACCGACGGATGTGCCCCTCAGGCATCGCTGCGCCGCAGGTCGAGGATGTTGGCCTGCAGCGTGCGGGCGTTGCGGAACTCGTTCATCTCGAGGCGATACAGGATGTCCACCTTGCCGTCACGCGGCACCTCGGGCGCGCGCGAGGCCAGGCCCCAGCCGATCGCCTCGCGAGGCCCGCCCTCGCTCGCGAACTCGAGCTTCAATCCGTCGCTGCCGACGCTGCGCGCCCCACCCTTCAGCGGCACGCCGCGCGAGAGCAGCACGGGCCCGGGATTGCCCATGCCGAAGGGCTCGAGGAAGCGCAGCGCCTCGAGCAACGACTCGTCGGCCTGCGCGATCGGCAGCTCGAGGTCGGGCTTGAGCTCGGGCACCAGCTGTTCCTCGCTGAGCGCGCTGGCTGCCGCCTGATCGAAGCGCTCCGCAAACGCCTCGATGTTCTCGGCGGCAATCGTCAGTCCCGCCGCCGCGCGATGTCCGCCGTACTTCATCAGCAGATCGCCGCAACTCGTCAGCGCGGCGTGCAAGTCGAAACCCGGAATCGACCGACCCGAGCCCTTGCCCACGCGCGCGCCACCGTCCTGGCCCACCGCGATCATGAAGGTCGGTCGATGCGTCAGCTCCACCACCCGCGAGGCGACGATGCCGATCACGCCGGGCTCCCAGCCATCGCCATGCAACACGATGCCGCGCGCCGCGTCGATGTCGATCTGCTCGAGCTTGCGCTGCGCCTGGGCGAGGATGTCGCGGTCCTTGAGCTGCCGCTCGTCGTTGGCGCGATTGCATTCCACCGCGAGATCCATCGCGACCGAATCATCGTCCGCCAGCAACAGCTTCACGCCATCCCGTGCGTGTCGGATGCGCCCCAGTGCGTTCAAGCGCGGTGCGACCACGAAGCCGAGGCGTCCGGCCGTCAGCCGCTTGTCATCGAGGCCCGCCGAGCGGATCAGCGCGCGCAGGCCGCGATTGCGACGGTCCGGCATGCCGGGCGCGGGCGCCTTCGCCATGCGCTTCAGGCCTTCCGCCACAAAAATGCGATTGTCGCCGACCAGCGCCGCCACGTCCGCCACCGTCGCCAGCGCCACCAACTCGAGCTGTGCATCGAGCAGCGCGCGCAGTTCCGTGCGCTCCGCCTCGGAGATGTCGCCCCCGCGCATCTCCAACACCGCCGCCATCAGCTTCCACGCCACGCCCACCGCCGCGAGCGCACGGTCCCCACGCGTCTCGAGCTCGGCCTCGCGCTGCGGATTCACCACCGCCAGCGCCACCGGCAACTCCGCCTGCGGCCGATGATGGTCCGTCACGATCAGATCGATGCCCTGCGCCGCCAACGCACGCGCCGGCTCCAAGGCCGTGGTCCCGCAGTCGCAGGTCAGTACGAGCTTCGCCTGCATCGCGATTGCCGCGCGCACGCCAGCCGGACCTAAGTCGTAGCCATCCGCCTTGCGCTCGGGGATGAACGGCTCTGCATCGCCGCCCATCGCGCGCAGCATCCGCGTGAGCAGTGCCGTCGAGCAGATGCCGTCCACGTCGTAGTCGCCGTGGACCATCACGCGCTCGCCCCGTCGCAGCGCCTCGACCAAGCGCTCCGCGGCGCGCGGCAGGTCCGTCAGCGCCTCCGGCGGCGTGAGTTGCGCAAGCTGCGGCCGCAGCAAGCGCCGCGCGTCGTCCAGCTCGCGCACGCCGCGCAGCACCAGCAGCCGCGCCACGGCTTCAGGCCACAGCGTGGCGACCGCCTGCGCTTCCTGGCGCTTGCGCTCGTTCTCCGCGCGCATCGCGCCGTACAACGCCGCGACGACCGACTCATCGACCGTCGGCACGCCGCGCCAACGCGCCGCCGGACGCGTCCTACTCACGCGTCACGCTCACACAGCACTCAGGCCTGGTGATACATCATCACGCCGCAGACTTCGCAGGGCTCGATCGCCCCCGAGGAAAGCATCGCGTGACGCCGCTGCATCGGAATCGAGGTGTCGCAGGCGCCGCAGGCCGTGCCGCTGAGCGCGACCACCACATGCACCCGCTTCTTGTTGCGCAGGCGGTCATAGCGCGTGCGCAGCGCCGTCGGCACCGCCTTCGCCGTCTCCGCGCGCTTCGCCGACGCCACCGCCAGCTCGCCCTCCAACGACGCCCGCTGCTCGGCCACTTCACCGCGCGCCGTCGCCTGCTCCGCCTCGAGCGCCGCGAGCTCGTCCTTCGAGGACTTCAAGCCACCGCGCATTTCCTCGAGGCGGCGGTTCAGCGCCAACAGGTCGCTCTCTTCACCGGCGACGATCTTCTTGGCCTGCTCCATCTGCGCCGCGGCCGCCGTCGCCTGGCGGATGTTCGTCACGGCATCGAACTGCGCCTGGTTGCGCTCGATCAGCTGGCGGTGCTCGGCGATCTTGTCGCGGAGGAACGCCTGCTTCTTCTCCTCCGCGGTGACGAGCCCCTGCTGGCGCTCGACGCTGTCGGCCAGCCGCTTGCGGCGGGCGTCGAGCTCGGCGATGCGCGGGGCGAGGGCGTCGAGTTTGGTCTCGATCTCGTGGATGATGAGGTCGTCGGCCTGGAGGGCGAGAAGCGAGTGAATATCAGACATATTGGGCGGCGTTAAGGAAGCTGAGAGACGTGGGACGGGGGCAGGGGCGGAGCGAGTACGACGCGAGACGGGATACGGCGGACGGGTGGGAGGGGGGAGAGGGCGGCCCAGTGTGGGAGGGAGCCGCCGCAGCGCCCGAAGGGGCCATGTGGGAGGGAGCCGCCGCAGCGCCCGAAGGGGCCGTGCGCGAAGCGGTCAGGCCCCGCAGGGCGTTGCGGCGGATCCCGACGAGCACGAGACTCACCGACGCACGGCGCCCCAACGCGGAACGCCGAGCGCGCGCTTCTCCTCGGTCAGTTTGTTCATCTTAGCTATGATAACATCCTTCTCGGCTTCGTCCGCCAAGGGAAGTATCGACTTCAATTCGGCCACGCGCGCATCGACAGACCGCCCGCGCAACTGCCGCATCGCATCGGCAATGCTGCGCTTCGCATCGATCACCGCGTCGGCCTCGCTGCGCAGCGTCTCGTACACATAGATCTCGCGTGCATCGAGCTCGCTGGTGAACAGCTCGGCGTCCGCATCGGCGCCGTGTCGCATCGCCGCCGCGTAGAGTGCCGCGTACACCGGATCGCGCAGCACGCCGCCCTGCTCCTCGCTGAAGGCCTCGCTGCCCTCCCCCTCCGGCAGCTCCTCCATCTCGAGCTTGCCCAGCTCCTCGAAGATCAGGTCCTGCCAGATAGGCTGCGTGAGCATCACGCGCAGCAGCGTCTGCTCGGCGTTGCCCTGCTCCACCGTCGAACGATACGGGCCGCGGAATACCGCGGGCGCGGCATCATCGCCCGGTGGCGGGGCGTCAGCGTCGCGTGCGTCGAAGCCAGCGTCACCAGGCGCGCCGGGGCCGGATTCACGACCAAAGCGACTCGCGTTCTTCTGTCGGTCCCACTGGCTCGCCGGCGCCGCCGGCTTGCCCGTCGTCCGCGTCCCGCGCCGCACGGCGTGCAGTTCCTGCAGCAACACTTCCCGGGCGATGCCAGCAGCCTCTGCGGCACGCGCCAGGTACAGATCGCGCGTGATCGGATCGCTGGCCGCACGAATCGTCGGCAGCAGCCGATCCAGCGCGCGGCGCTTATGCTGCAGGTCGTTGAACCATCCCGCGCGCTGCAACAGCTGCACCTTGCGGTCAAACACGTCCATCGCCTGCTCGATCAATGGCGCGATGCCCGCGATGCCTTTGGCGCGCACGTAGGTGTCGGGGTCCTCGCCTTCCGGCAGCGTGACCACGCGCACCTCGAAGCCCTTGGCCAGCAACACATCCGCCGCGCGGAAGGTCGCCTTCTGCCCCGGACCGTCCGAGTCGTAGAGCAGCACGGCGTGCTTCGTGAAGCGCGCCAGCAACTCGGCTTGGCCGTCGCCCAGCGCGGTGCCCATGGGCGCGACCACATGCTCCACCCCGGCATCGACCAAGCGCAACGCATCGAAGTAGCCTTCGACGATCACCGCACGATCTTCGCGGCGGATCGCATTGCGCGCGGCGCCGAGGTTGTAGAGCAGCTTGCCCTTGCTGAAGATCTCGCTCTCGCCGGAGTTGAGATACTTCGGCTCGCCGGGTCCGAGCAGGCGCCCACCGAAGCCCACCACCTTCCCGCCCTGCTCGAGGATCGGGAACATTAAGCGATCGCGGAAGCGCGGACGAATCTCGTCGCTGTCCTCTCGCTTCACGAGAATGCCGGCCGCCAGCGCACGCTCTTCGGGCACGCCGAGCCCGCGCAGATGCTCGCGCAACGCATTGAGATCGCGCGGCGCATAGCCCAACCCAAAGCGCTCCGCCGTCGCACGCGACACCTCGCGCGAGGCGAGATACGCCCGAGCCTCTGCGCCCGCGGGAGAATCCCAGAGCTGCCGCTGGAAGTACTCGTTCACCGTGCCGTGCAACTCCCACAACGGCTCGCGCGGATCCGGGCCCTCGCGCGTGCGCTGAACCTCCTGCACGTCGATGCCGCTCTTCGCGCCCACGTACTTCACCGCTTCGACGAAGCTCATCCCCAAGCGCTTCTGCACGAAGGTGAACACGCTGCCCTTCTCGCCGCAGACGAAGCAGGTGTAGCCGCCGCGCGGCATCACCGAGAAGTTCGCGTTCGTCCCTTGGTGAAACGGACAGGGCCCACGCCACACGCTGCCCTGCTTCTTGAGCTTCACGTGCTCGCCGATGATCGCGACGATGTCCGCCGCGGCACTCACCTGCTCCACCGTCTCGTCGGGAATCATGCGAGCTCCGCGACGGTGACGCCGGCGCCGCCTTCGTTCCAGGCGCCGAGTCGGTACGACTTCACCCGCTTGTCGCCCTTGAGCAGCTGGTTCACGCGCTCCCGCAGCGCGCCCGTGCCCTTGCCGTGGATGATGCGCAGCGCGTGCAGGTCCGCACGATGTGCCGCGTCGATCGCGTGCACGATGGCGTCGTCCACCTCGTGCACGCGCATGCCGCGCAGGTCCACCTCGGGCTTCGCGATCACCTCGGGCACGTCGATGATCGCGATCGGCACCGCTGCGTCCTTGAGGTGTCGCTGCGACAGCCGGCGCAACGCGGTGTACGGCACCGTGAGCTTGAGCGCGCCGACGACGACCACGGCATCGTCCCCGCGGCGCTCGATCAGCTTACCCGTCTTGCCGCCCAGCGTCGCGACCTCGACCGCATCACCCGGCTCGATGATCACCCCACGCTTGTCGCGCGCCTTCTCGCCCGCCGCGCCAGCTGCCGCCTCGGCGGCTTCACGTGCCTTGAGCAAGGCCACCTGCGCCGCGCGCTCCGCGGCATCGAGCGCATCCAAGGCCTCGCGCTCGCGATCCGCGCGCTGCTCCATCGCGCGGCGCGCCTGCGAGGCTGTCTCATCGATGCTTGCCGCGCCCGCCGCCTTGAGTTCGCGGATCGTCCGCTCGACCTCCTGACGCGCCTCGAGGAGATAGCGCCGCGCATCCTTGCGCGACTCGCGCTCCAGCTCGCGCTCCTTCTGCTTCACCGTCGCTTCGCGCTCCGCCACGCGGCCTGCACGCTGCTGCAGGTCGGCCTGCTGCTCCGCCACCTCGCGCTCGCGCCGCGCCAACGCTTCGGCGCGCGCTTCCACATCGGCCAGCAAGGCCGTGAGGTCGCGCTCCATCGTCGGCACACGCTCTTCCGCGCGCGCCAGCACCTCAGGACTCATCGCCAAGCGTCGCGCGATCGCGAGGCCATACGAACGCCCGGGAATGCCCTTGATCAAGCGATACGTCGGCGCCAGTCGCTCGGCGTCGAACTGCAAGGAGGCATTCACCACGCCCGGCACTTCGCTGGCCAACTCCTTGAGCTGCCCCAAGTGCGTGGTCGCGATGGTCGTCGTGCCGCGCCGCGTCAGCGCCTCGAGGATCGCGCCGCCGAGCGCCGCGCCTTCGAGCGGATCGGTGCCGGAGCCGAGTTCGTCAATGAGCACCAAGGCGTCGGCGGACGCGTGATCGACGATCTCCTTCAGGTGCTTCAAGTGTGCGCTGAACGTCGAAAGCGAGGCTTCCAGCGATTGCTCGTCGCCGATGTCGGCGAACACGTCGTCGAAAACGGGGATCACGCTCTCCGCACCCACAGGCGCGGGGATGCCACACTGCATCATGAGGGCAATCAACGCCAGCGCCTTCAGCAGCACCGTCTTGCCGCCCGTGTTCGGGCCCGAGACCAGCAGCGTGCGCTCGCTGGCGTCCATCGCCAGGTCGAATGGCACCACCGCCACGCCCTGCGCGAGCAGCAGCGGATGCCGCCCGTCGCGGATGCGCCAGCCCTCGCGCGCCGGCGCCAGCTCGGCGTCGCTGCACTTCGCCGCCAGCGCGTACCGCGCCCGGCCGTAGAGCGCGTCCAGCGCGACCAGCGCGTCCCAGGCATCGGCCAGCGCCTCGCGCTCCGGACGCAGCAGGGCCGTGAGCTCCTGGAAGATCCGCTCGCACTCCTGCCGCTCCTCGGCCTCCAGCTCGCGGATGCGATTGCCCGCCTCAACCGCCGCCGGCGGCTCGACGAACACCGTCTGTCCCGATTGCGAGCTGTCGTGCACGATGCCGCCCACCACCACGCGCCCCTCGCGGCGCACGGGAATCACCCAGCGGCCGTTGCGCAGCGTCACCGAGGCATCGTCCACGCGGTGATGCGGCTCGAGCTTGGCCATGAGCCGTTCGAGCAGGCGCACGATCTCGCCTTCCGAGGCGCGCAGCTCACGGCGGATGCGCCGCAGCGCCGGCGAGGCGTCGTCCTTCAGCTCGCCGTCCTCGGTGAGCACGCGGTCGAGTTGCGCCTCGAGTGCGGGCATGGCGAGCAGGCGATCGGCCAGCGCGGCCAGCGGCGCGCGCGCTGCCGGGTGCCGCGCCTCGTCGCGCAGCGCCTGCTGCGTCAGTCGCGCCGAGCGCAGCAGCGTCCATGCGCCGCGCAATTCGACGCCGTTCCACGCCGCGCCTTCCACGCGCAACCGTTGGAAGGCGTTACCCAGCTCGGGGATCGCCTCGGGGCGGAAGGGATGCTCGCCGCTGAGCAGGGCGCGCATCGCCGCGACGCGCGCGTGCTCCGCGTGCAGGGTGGCGAGCGCGTCAGCA
>PNKF01000066.1 GCA_013822285.1 Gemmatimonas sp. | reverse complement strand
CCTCATCAGCCGGGTCGGCGGGGTGTTGATCACCGTCTTCGGCCTCTATCTGCTTGGCGCGTTCAATCTCTCCTTCCTGATGAAGGACACGCGTCTGCATCTGGCCGACAAACCGCTGGGCTACCTCGGGACCGTGGTCGTCGGCATCGCCTTCGGCGCGGGCTGGTCACCCTGTATCGGTCCGATCCTTGGCGCCATCCTCACCATGGCGGCCAACGAGAACGACGTGAGCCGCGGGCTGACGTTGCTTGGCGCCTACTCGGCGGGCCTCGCGATTCCGTTCATCGCCTCGGCGATGATGGTCGAGCGTTTCCTCGAGGTCTTCGCCAAGGTGCGTCGCCACATGATCTGGGTGAACCGCTTCGCCGGCACGCTGCTCGTGTTCGTCGGCGTGCTGATGCTCACTAACCGCTTCACCATCCTCGCGAATTGGCTGCAGGCGTTCACGCCGGAGTGGTTGTTCAACCGCATCTGAGCGGCTGAAACGGAAAGAGCCCCGCGGCGCATAGCGCCGCGGGGCTCTTTGCTACTGCACACTGCGAGTCTAGCGCCAGAACACGCTGAGGCCGAAGCGCGCGCCCAGCATCGAGTCGCCGTACGAGTCACCGTCGCGCAGCGTGGCCGCCGCCGACCAGGAGACCTTGTCGTTCATCGCCTTCTTGTAGCCGAAGTCGGCACCGAAGTCGATGGCGGCGTCGATGTCCGTCACCTTCGTGATCATCACGCCCGGCGCGACGAAGAGGCCGTTGCGGCCGCGGTCACCATCGAGGTAGAACGGGGCGAACACGCCGAGCGAGATTCTCGTCGAGCCGTCGCCGCCATCGGGCTTGGTGTAGCCCAGGCCGAGCGTCGGCTCGAGGGCGATCTTGTCATTGAGATACACGCCGAGCGCGACCGTGCCGGGGATGCCCGCGTTGAACATCGTGTTGCCGCCCGAGAGTCCGAGGCCCGCGACGTCCACGCGAATCTCCTCGACCTTCAACTGCGCCTGCGCCGCCGATGCCGACACCACTACGAGCGAAGCCACCGCAAACGCACGACGAAGAACTGAACGCATTCATCCTCCTAGAAGGATATGGAGTGTTGGCTGTCGATCACCCCCGGACAGCCGCGGGGTCCTGCTCGATCTCATCCTCGAGCTGCTGACGACGCAGCAGCGCCCAATACCGTCCTTTGCGTTGCAACAGGTCGTCGTGCGTCCCCTGCTCGACCACCCGGCCATCATCCAGCACCAAGATCCAGTGCGCATCGCGAATCGCCGTGATGCGGTGCGACGCGATGATCGCCGTTCGCCCCGCCAGCGCCTGCCGCAACTCCCGCAGGATGGCCGCCTCGGTGTGCGTGTCCACCGCGGACAGAGCATCGTCGAGGATCACGACGCTCGGTCGTCGCGCCAGCGCTCGCGCCAACGACGCGCGTTGCTTCTGGCCGCCAGAGAGATTGATACCCCGCTCTCCGAGCATCGTGTTCCAGCCACCGGGGAATCCTTCGATTGTCTCCTTCAGCTGAGCGACACCCGCCGCCCACTCGGCGTCGCCTTGGTTCGCGGTCCCGTACGCCAAGTTGGTGGCAAGGGTTTCGCTGAAGAGCAGGCTTTCTTGCGGGACGAATCCGATTTCCTGGCGCAACACCGACAGCGGGAGATCGCGCACGTCCACGCCGTCGATGAGCACGCGGCCTGACGTCACGTCCGCGAGACGGGGTATCAGTTCCAACAGGGTGCTCTTGCCGGAACCGGTCGCGCCGACGATGCCAAGTGTCGCACCTGAAGGCACTGTCACGGAAATGTCCTGAAGCACCACGCGCGGCGTCTCGCCCTGCCGCGCCGGATACGCGAAGCTCACATGCTCGAGCGTGATGCCGCGCCCGCCACTCGTCGGTGGCAGGGTCGCCGCGACACGGGGCGCTACGGGGTCGGCAATGGCTGCCTTCGCGTCGAGAATGTCGAGCAAGCGCGTCATCGACGCCGCACCGCGCTGGAACAGGCTGGTCACCCAGCCCAAGGCGATCAACGGCCAGGTGAGGTTCGCGAGGTACAGTCCAAACGCCACGAACGCGCCGACGCTGATCGTGCCGTCCACCACCTGCGCCCCGCCGAAGCCGATCACGGCGGCCGCACCGAGCCCCGCGAAGAAGGTGAAGCTGGGCCCCATCATCGCATTGAGCCGCACCAGCGCGACATTCCGCTCGAGGTAGTCTCGCGAGATCTCATCGAAGCGCTGTTGCTCGGCGTCCTCCTGCCGATACGCCCGAATGATGCGCAGGCCCGAGAGATGCTCCTGCACCAGCGTCGTGAGGTCGCCGAAGCGCGCCTGCACGCGCTCGAAACGGTCATGGATGGCCTTGCCCAAGCGCAGCGTGATCAGGGGCAGCACGATCATCGGTGCCAGCGCGATCAGCGTCAGCCGTGGTGAGATGGCGATCATGAACGACAGCGCGAACAGGCCGCCGAAGATCGTGTTCGTCAGGTACATGATGGCCGGGCCCACGGCCATGCGTACCGCGCCGATGTCGTTGGTGAGCTTCGCCATCAGCTCGCCGGTCCGCGTGCGGCTGTACCAGCCCGGATCCAGCCGAGCGAGGTGGGCGAAGAGGTCCTCGCGGAGGTCGTGCTCGATGATCCGCGACACGCCATTGAGGATCTCGCGCATCTGGAAGCGGAAGATCGCCATCCCCAATGTGACGCCGATCATCGTGGCCGCAGTCTTCAGGATGTCGCGCAGCGGTGCACCCGCGGCCATCGCGTCCAAGGCCTGCCGGATCAATGTCGGCAGCCAGCTGAACATGGCCGTCGAGAGCACCACACAGAGCAGTCCGTATGCGATGCGCCAGCGGTACGGTTTGACCCAGGGCAAAACACGTGTGAGCGAGGTCACAGTCACGTCTCGGCGATTGAGGCCAGCGTGTCTCGGCGCGATATTGTACGATTACTCAGCACCCCATCTTCAGGAGAAGGCATATGCTTAGGAATTCTATTGGGCACACCATGCTCGCGCTGGCGATTGTCGCCACCGCGGCTTGCGGCGGCGGTGATTCTGCCGAGGCGTCGCGCGAGATCGAGTTGGCGCCCACCGACTCGGGCGCTGCGATGAGCGACGTCGCCACCCCCGCCGCGGCGCCTGCGACCGCTCCTGCCGCGACGGCCCCGGCGGCGACCGCTCCGGCCCGCAGCACCGCCAGCGCCGCGACGTCCACGCCGGCGCGCGCCTCGACGCGCACGGGCGCCCTCTCGGCGGGCGCCACGCTCGCCCTCGCCTCCGGTTCGCGGGTCTGCACGAACACGCACAAGGTTGGTGATCGCTTCACCGCCACGACCACGGCCGATGTCGCCGCGACGAATGGCGTCACCATCCCCGCCGGCTCGGAGGTCACGCTCGAGGTGGTGGAGTCGGCCCGCGGACAGAACGGTCGCGACAACGTGAAGCTCGCGTTCAAGCCGGTGTCCATCACCGTGCGCGGCAATACGAGCACGCTCACGGCTGACGTCACGCGTGTCGCGACGCTGGAATACGACCGCGTGCAGAGCAACACCACGCAGGCCGGCAAGGTCGCGGCGGGCGCCGCCGTCGGCGCCATCGCGGGTCAGGTCCTCGGCCGCAACACCAAGAGCACCGTGGCGGGTGCCGCCGTCGGCGCGGCCGCGGGTGGTGCCGTGGCCGCCGCGACGACGGACTACGACGGCTGCCTTGCGGCGAACGCGGCGCTGACCGTGACGCTCACCCAGCAGCTGAGCGTGCGCGGCTAGTAGCCGACCGCTCCGCCGGCACCACGTGGCTCGTGCACGCCGTGCCACACGGTGCCGGCACGCATCACCGCATTCACGTTGGCGATTCCACCCTGCGCCGTCAGCTCGTGCCCCATCCGGCGCAGACGGCGCAGGGTGGCGTCGTTGAAGCCCTGGGATTCGTAGCGAATCGCATCCGGCAGCGCCTGATGGTGCATGCGCGGCGCGCGCATCGCTTCCGTCAACGGCATGCCGAACTCGATCACGTTGAGGATCACCTGCGTCGTCGCCGTGATGATCGTCGGGCCACCAGCGGCACCGACGACCAACAGCACGTCACCCTTCGGGTCGAGTACGATCGTCGGTGACATCGCGCTGAGCATGCGCTTGCCCGGCTGGATTGCATTCGCTTCGCCCTGCACGAGGCCGAACATGTTCGCGGTGCCCGGTTGCGTCGCGAAGTCGTCCATCTCGTTGTTCATGAAGAAGCCGCCCTCACGCACCCACACCGCGCTGCCGTAGCCGCCGTTGATCGTCGTGGTCGTGGCGACCGCGTTGCCTTGCGCGTCGACCACCGAGTAGTGCGTGGTATGCTCAGGCTCTGGGCCAGTCTCGAACTCGGGTGTCCGCGAGGCACGACGCCGACTGATCTGCGACGCCAATCCGGCTGCGTACTCCTTGCTCACCAGCTGCTCACGCGGCACCGGCACGAAATCCGGATCGGCCAGCTTCGCATTGCGGTCCATGAATGAGCGGCGGAACGCCTCCGCCAACAGATGCACGTACTCCGGGCTGCCGAACGGCGGCAGCGGGGCGAAACGCTCGAGGATGTTGAAGGTCTCGCTCATCGTGATGCCGCCCGAGCTCGCCGGCGGCATCGTGATCAGCGTGTGGCCGCGATACGTCGTGAGGATCGGCTCGCGCCACTTGGGTTCATAACGTCGCAGGTCCTCGCGCGTGATGATGCCGCCGCCCTGGCGCATCTCCTCCACCAGGGTCTCGCCCACCGGCCCGTCGTAGAACGCCTTCGGCCCTTGCTCGGCGATCAACTGCAGCGAGCGGGCGAGCTCCGGCTGACGCAGCGTGGCCCCGGGCGCCGGCGGCGCCCCATTGGGATAGAACGTCGTGCAGCCCGCGAACTGGCAGAGCCGTTGCTGCGCCCCGCGCAGTGAGAGAAACAGGGCGCTGTCCACCGCGAATCCGTCGCGCGCCAAGCGAATCGCCGGCGCCATCACTTCGGCCAGCGACTTCGTGCCATAACGCTCCAGCGCCGCCGACATGCCCGCCACCGCGCCCGGCACGCCGCTGGCGAGATGGCCCGTGAGGCGCCGGTCGGTGAGCTTGCCTGCGCTATCGACGTACATGTCGCGAGTCGCGGCCAAGGGCGCGACTTCGCGATAATCGAGCGCCGCCGTGCGGCCGTCCGCCATGCGAATCGTCATGAAGCCGCCGCCGCCGATGTTGCCGGCAAACGGATAGGTGACGGCGAGCGCAAAGCCCACCGCCACCGCGGCATCCACCGCGTTGCCACCGGCGCGCATGATTTCCGCGCCAGCCGCGCTTGCCAGCTCACTGTTGCTCGAGACCATCGCATTCGCGCCCGTGACCGGCTCCCGCAGCTCGGGGAAGCGCCAGCCACCCGCGTAGGTGCCGCTGAGCCGCGCATCCGTGCCGCTGGTCGGTTGGCGGCAGGCCGTCGTCAACGCGACGGCGACGAAGGTCAAGCTCCAAAGAATGCGACGCATCAGCGTTCGACTCCTGTGGCCCGCCAACGCAGGCCGATCCGTGTGGTGTACATCTCCTGCGAGCGACGCGCGCCTGGCGGCAGACCCTCCGACGAGCCGATGGCCGTTGTGTAGTCCTGCACCAAGGTCAGCGCGAAGCGGTTACCCAGCGGCATCAAGAATCCATATCCGATGGCGATGGCGAAGGCGTTGCGTGCCTTCGCGTCATCGCCGGTCGGCGTATCGGTGCCGGTGTAGTCGGCCCACTGCGAGAGGCCGAGGCCGATCTCGAAGACTTGGCCGAAGGCCCGAGGCTCAGGCGAGCGGAACGTCGCCAAGAGCTGCCGTAGCTGGATCTCGCCGCGCGACGCCGCGCTGTTGCCGCGCTGCAGGGGAACCGTCGCCAGCGTACCGCTGACGCCGATCGACCCCGACCGCAGGCCGAGATCCACCCCAGCGCGATACTGCCAAGCGTCCCCGAAGTACCAGTTCTGCCCGCTGATGCCGTCGAAGCGGTTCTGGGTGAGGAAGTAGCCGGCCGCCGCGTGTACGCTGATGGGCATCGAGCGCTCGTCGGCCATGGGCACTTTGATCAGCTGCGCGTCGAGCGTCGACGGGGGCAGCAGCAGCGCGGCCGCCAGCAGTCCGAGTATCGCGGCGGGAACCCCACGCCGTCCGGTGCGAGTGCGAGTCACGCCGAGTAACTTACCCCTATGCTCGACCCGCGCGTAACTGAGCGCCGCAATCCGCGGAGCGCTGACATCGACCTCGCGACTCCGCTGGAGATCGTGGACCTGATGAACGCCGAGGACCGCACGGTCGCCGACGCCGTCGCCACGCAGCGCGAACCGATTGCCGCGACCATCGCCATGGTCGAGGCCGCCTTCCGTGCCGGACGGCGCCTGTTCTACGTCGGGGCCGGCACCTCCGGCCGCTTGGGTGTGCTCGATGCCGCCGAGTGCCCGCCGACCTTCGGCAGCGATCCGGATATGGTGCAGGGCATCATCGCCGGCGGCGAGGCCGCGCTCACGCGCGCCCAGGAAGGCGCCGAGGACCGCCCTGATGGCGCACGCGACGATCTCACCGCCGCCGGTGTCTCCGCCGGCGACGTGGTGATCGGCATCGCGGCCAGCGGCACCACGCCCTACGTGCGCGCCGCGCTGGCGCATGCCAAGTCGCTCGGCGCGCGCACCGTCATCCTCGCGTGCTCGCCGCCGCCCGCTGAACTGCTGGCGAGTGTGGACTGCGCCATCCTGCCCATCACGGGCCCCGAGGTGGTCACCGGCTCCACGCGCCTCAAGGCGGGCACCGCGACCAAGCTGGTGCTGAATACCATCACGACCGGCGCGATGGTGCGCGTGGGCAAGACCTATGGCAATCTCATGGTCGACCTTCGCGCGACCAACGACAAACTGCGCGATCGCGCCGAACGCTTGGTGATCGGCACCTGTGGTATCGAGCGCGATGCCGCGCGTGCCCTGCTGCAGCGTGCGGACGGCCACGTGAAGCTTGCCATCGTGATGCAGAAGCTCGGGCTCGATGCCGAGGCGGCGCGCGCACGTCTCGCCGCCGCCGGTGGCGTGATTCGCCGCGTCATCGCCGACGCGCCGCCTCCGGTCGAGCGCGCGTGAGCGACGCGATGCCTGCGACGCCGCGCGCGGCCGGCGACGTGCTCGTCGGACTGATGTCCGGCACCTCGCTCGATGGCATCACGGCCGTCGTCGTGCGCTTCGTCGAGGGCGAGCAGGGGCGCATCACGCCTGAATTGCTCGCGCACGTCGAGCGCCCATACACGTCGGGTCAGCGCGCGCGCCTCGCCGCGGCGATGCAGGGCGCCTCGGCCGCCGAATACACGCGCCTCGATTTCGCGCTCGGCGGCTGGCTCGCCGATGCTGCGGTCGCGGTGATCGCCGAGGCCGGTGTGCCGCGCAGCGACATTCGCGCGGTCGCCTCGCACGGTCACACGGTCTGGCACCTCGGCACGCAGGGCACTTGGCAGTTCGGTCAACCGGCGGTGATCGCCGAGCGCACGGGCCTCGACACCATCGCGGATTTCCGCGTGCGCGATGTCGCGGCGGGCGGCGAGGGTGCGCCGTTGGTGCCGATCGCCGACGCGCTCCTGTTCTCGCGCCCCGATGCTTGGCGCCTGCTGCAGAACCTTGGCGGCATCGGCAACATGACGGTGCTGCCGCCGATCGCGGGCCCCGACGCGGATCTCACGGCGGTGCGCGCCTTCGACACCGGCCCAGGCGTCTGCATCATCGACGGAGCGGTGCGCCTGCTGCGCCCCGGACTCACGTTCGACCGTGACGGCGCGATGGCGCTGCAGGGGCATGCGATCGAGTCGGTCATCGAGGAGCTGCTGCGCGACCCGTGGTATGCGGCCTCGCCGCCGAAGAGCACGGGGCGCGAGCGCTTCACGTCGGCGTTCATCGGCGACTTCGTGGCGCGCTGTCGCGCCGCCGGCAGCCGCGACGAGGATGTGATCGCCACCGCCGTGTGGTTCACCGCGCGCAGCATTGCGCTGGCAGTGCAACGCTTCGTGCCGCAGGACGTGGGCGATGTGCTGCTCTCCGGCGGCGGCGCGCGGAATCCGGCGCTGCGCGAAGCCATTGCCATGACGCTCTCGCCGCGCCTCGTGCGGCCGTTCGGCGATCACTACTTCGACGGCGATGCCAAGGAAGCGGTGGCCTTCGCGTTCCTGGGTTGGCTGCATCTGCATCGCCGCGCGGGCAACCTCCGCGGCGCCACTGGCGCTCGCGGCCCGCGCGTGCTCGGCGCCTTGTATCCCGGCTGATGCATCCCTTCGGCGCTCTGCTCATCCCCGAGCTGCGCTGGGATCGCGATCACGGATTTTCGCACCAGCAAGGACTCATCGACGACGCGCTCGAACTCGGCGTCGGTGGATTCGTCATCGCCAGCGGACCGAAGGACCGCGTCGCCGAGCTCGCGACCCAGTTGCAGCAGGCATCGCGGCATCCACTGCTGATTGCGGCCAACGCCGAGCGAGGCGCGGCGTCGGCGTTCACGGGCAGCACGGGGCTTCCACCATTCGCCGCACTGGGCGCATTGCGCGACGAAGACGCACTGCGCCGCGCGGCGCGTCTCACGGCACGCGAGCTCCGCGTGGTTGGCGTGAACTGGGCACTCGCCCCCTGCGCGGACCTCGCGGTCGAACCCGCGAATCCGTTCATCGGTGCGCGCGCCTTGCATCACGATGCCCAGCGCGTTGCCGAGTGGGTCGTGGCCTGGGTCGATGCCTGCCAGGCGGAGGGCGTCTTGGCTACCGCGATGCATCTGCCGGGAGAGGGCCGTGCGTTGCGCGATCCGTCGCTGGGCCCGAGCGTCGTCGATGCACCGGGCGCGGGCCTGTGGAGCACGGATCTCGTGCCGTTCCGCGCGGCCGTGGATGCGGGCGTGGCAACGGTTCTCGCGTCGGCGGTGTCGTATCCTCGACTGGACGCAACGGGAGCGGAGGCCGCGTGTTCGCGCGTCATCCTCCGAGAGATGATGCGCGATGAGCTGCAGTTCGACGGCCTGTTGATCGCTCCACCACCGCACACCGCCGCGCTGCGCGCGCGCGGTGACGAGGGCAGTGTGGCCGCCACGATGCTCGCGGCCGGCTGCGATCTGGTGCTGGCACCGCACGACGTCGTCGGCGTGCACGAAGCCATCGAGCGTGCGCTCGACGCCGGCAGCCTGCACTGGGAGGAGCTCGAGGCCAGCGTCCAGCGGCGCAGCTTCTGGGCGTCGTGGGGCCGAGGGGGTGAGCTCCGCGAGCCGACGCTCGACGAAGTGCTCTGGGCGCGCCAGGTCAGCGACACCGTGGTGCACGCGCCGCGCGGCGTGTTCGCAAACGTTGGCCCGCTGGTGGACGTCATACTGGTAGACGATGACGCCGCCGATGGTCAGGCCGATGCGGCGCGCTTCGTGCCCTTTCTCGCCACGCTGAAGGCGGTGGGGTTGGGACCGCGGGTGGTCGATGGACCGACGGACGAAGGACGCGGTGCGGTCTGCATTGCGCTGCGAGGGGCTGCGGCGGCCGGACGTGGCCGTGCGGGGTATCAGGCGTCGACGCGTGCGCGGATCGCGGCAATCGTGCAGGCGGCGCGGTCGGCGCGTCGTTCGGTCGTGGCGGTGCTCTTCGGGCCGCCAGCCCTGGCCGAGGAGCTCCCTGAAGTT
>PNKF01000065.1 GCA_013822285.1 Gemmatimonas sp. | reverse complement strand
GCTGCTCGCCGCGCGCGAGACGATCGCCGACTTCCTCAACGCGTCGCCGCGCGAGGTGTCGTTCGCGAACAACATGACGACGGGTACCTTCCACCTGGCGCGTGCCCTCGGCCGTTCCTGGGGCCCCGGCGATGAGATCGTCGTCACGGAGCTCGACCACCACGCGAACATCGCGCCCTGGCGCGCCCTCGAGCGCGAGCGCGGGCTCACGATCCGCAAGGTGAAGGTGGATGCGACGCGCGGTGAACTCGACTGGTCGTCCCTCGAGGCGACACTGTCGAGCCGCACGATGCTGCTGGCCATCGGCGCCGGATCGAACGCGTTGGGCACGGTGACGGACGTCGCGGCAGCCGCTCGACTCGCCCACGCCGTCGGTGCGCTGGTGTACGTGGATGCGGTGCACTACGCGCCGCACCATCTCGTCGACGTGAAGGCCTTCAACTGCGACTTCCTCGGTTGCTCGGCCTACAAGTTCTACGGCCCGCATGTCGGCATCATCTACGGCAAGGAAGCGCACTTCGGCCGCCTCGATGTCCCGAAGCTCGAGCCCGCGCCCGAGCAGGTGCCGGACCGCATGGAGACGGGCACGCAGAATCACGAGGGCATCGTGGGCGCGGCGGCCGCCGTCGAGTTCCTCGCCTCGCTGGGCGAGGGCAGCACGCGTCGCGAGAAGCTCGCCTCGGCGTTCCAGTACCTGCACGAAGACGGCATGACGCTGTTCCGTCGTCTGTGGGACGGCCTCGGCCAGATCCCCGGGGTCACGCGCTACGGCCCTGGGCCCGATCGTCCGCGCACGCCGACGGTGAGCTTCACCGTGGACGGCATGAAGAGCGTCGACGTGGCCAAGGCGCTGGCGGAGCAGGCGGTCTTCGTGAGCAACGGCGACTTCTATGCCACGACGCTGGTGCGACTGCTCGGCCACGGCGACGACGGGTTGGTGCGCGTCGGCGCGGCCTGCTACACGACGATGGACGAG
Organism: Gemmatimonas sp.; assembly: GCA_013822285.1. GTDB lineage: Bacteria > Gemmatimonadota > Gemmatimonadetes > Gemmatimonadales > Gemmatimonadaceae > Pseudogemmatithrix. The sequence continues at coordinate 8,737 of PNKF01000065.1, read as the reverse complement.
ATCGAACGCCTCATCGCCGGCGTCGCCGAGATCGCGAAGCGCTAAGGAGTATATTTGCGGGCATGTGGTCCCGCGCCTCGCTCCTGACGATTGCGCTTGTTGGCGCCTTGGCCTGCGAGCGCGTCGAGCCGCCACCGCCGGCGCCGCCGGCCGAGTTCTTGGTGGCCGCGGGCGACTCGGTGTTCTGGATCCGCTCTGAGGCCGATGGCATCCGCGTGCGCGGCGCACCGATGCTGCTCGCCATGGTCGGCGGTCGGCTCTCCGAGCTGTACGTCACGGACGATGATCTCTCGTTCTACGACGCGATCTACGTGGGGCAGCGCCTCTTCAAGCGCGACCTCGTGAATGGCGACTCCGTACAGCTCTTCGCCGACACGCTGATGCGGGCGCTGGCCCGTGGCTATGCGGCGGCGAATCCCGAGGAGCTGCCGCTGGGTGAAGAGGAAGCGGGCAGCGAAGATCCGCGCATCGTCGCGAGTGCCGAGGTCGTGGTGCTCGACATCATGGGCCCCTGGGCCTCGTACGAGTACCGCACCGACGTCGATGTGATCGGGCGTCCGTCATCGTACGGTGTGCGGCGCGGCGTACTCGACCTGCGCACCGGCTTGCCGAGTACCCTCGAGGCGTTGTTCGGTCGCGAGAGCGCGCGCCGACTCGCGGCCGAAGGGCAGCGCCAGTGGCGCGAACTGCGCGACTCGACGCTTGCGGCCGCCGCAGGTACCGCGGAAGAGGCCGCACTCCGCGCCGAGTATGAACGACTCGCGTTCGACCCGCGCAGCTTCGGGCTGGAGGCACAGGAGCGTCAGCCCTTCGTGCAGTTCACCTTGGTGCAGCGCGGTGCGCTGACGGCGTCGGAGGCGACGCGGCTCGGGCCGATCGCCATCGAGGAGCCCGCGTGGTGGCCAAGTGTCGCGGAGGCGTATCCCGAGGCGACGGCGGATGGCGAGCGGCAGTGGGCGCGGGGTGAGTACACGGTGGTCGCGCGCCCCGCGCCCGGACCCGCGCCGCGCGTGGCCTTCGCGCTGCGTGATGCCGGCGGGCAGGAGTGGCCGCTCGGCTTCGTGCCGGCGCCGGTGCAACGATTGATCTGGCTCGAGGATTCGTTGGTCGTGCCGGGCACGCGCGACGCCTTGGTGCGCGCCTTCGACGAAGCCGCGTTGTACAGCGACGAGACGCGTGTCGCGTCCGTTCCGTCCCCTCGTATCTTTCGTAGCAATGACCGCCACCACCCACGCTTCCTGGACTCCCGAACGCGCCAACAAATCCTTGCCGCTCCTGCGGCGTATCACGGACGATCTCGTGATGGGGTACCGCCGGTGGCAGGAGTTGGTGGAGCGCTACGAGCTGGCGTCGCTGCGCAGCACGCCGACCGCGCAGGATCCCGAGGCGGAGCAGCTGCAGCGCGAGGTGCAGCGCGCGGCCGCGGACGTGCAGGCCTGCCTCGCTGAGCTCGAGGAGCTCGGCGTCGAGTGCAAGGACATGGACCGCGGGCTGATCGACTTCCCCGGTGAGCGGGAGGGCGAGCCGGTGTACTGGTGCTGGATGCGCGGCGAGCCGAGTGTCGCGCATTGGCATGCGCGCGACACGGGGTTCGCGGGACGTCAGCCGATCTGATCGGCCGCGCGCCGCGGTCGGCCGCGCGACCTGCTTGAAAACGCGAAGTGCCGCCGGGCGATTGCCCGGCGGCACTTCTTCATTCGCGTGTCAGAATCAGTTGGTCCGGCGGAGTTCGACGCGACGGTTCTCGGCGCGGCCTGCCGGGGTGGTGTTCGGGGCCTTGGGTTGCGTCGGGCCGTAGCCGCGCGCCGTGAGGCGCTCGGGCGCGACGCCCTTGCTGATGAGGTACTGCCGCACGGCATCGGCGCGCGCCTGGGAGATGCGCGTGTTGCCGGCGACCGATCCCGTGTTGTCGGTGTGGCCCTGCACCTCGATGTTCACCTCGGGCGAGGCGACCAGCGATTCGGCCACGCGGTCGAGGATGCCCTGCGACGAGGCGGTCAGCACCGCGCGACCGGTCTCGAAGGTCACGCCCTCGAGGACGATGTTGCGTTGTCCGCTCTCGAAGACGATCTGGCAGCCACGGGCATCCACGCGCGTGCCGGGCGGGGTGTTGGCGCAGCGGTCGTCGATGTCGCGCACACCGTCACCGTCCGCATCGATCGGGATCGGGCAGCCGTTGGCATCGACGCGCGTGCCGGCCGGCGTCGCGGCGCAGCGGTCGGCGTTGTCGAGCACGCCGTCACTGTCGGCATCGAGCGGCACGGGGCAGCCGTTGGCATCGACGCGCGTGCCAGCGGGAGTGCTCGCGCAGCGGTCGGCCGTGTCGATCACGCCGTCGCCATCGCTGTCGCGGGGGCAACCGCTGGCGTTGACCGGCGAGCCTGCGGGCGAGTTGGCGCAGCGGTCGTCATTGTCGAGCACGCCGTCGCCGTCGGTGTCGCGCGGGCAGCCGTTCGCATCCACGGGCGTGCCGGCCGACGTGCTGGCGCAGCGGTCGGCGTGGTCCGCGATGCCGTCGGCGTCCGTATCGGGCGGGCAGCCGAACGCATCGGTGCGAACCCCGGCGGGAGTGGCGTCGCAGCGGTCCTTGTTGTCGTAGACGCCGTCGCCGTCACTGTCCTTGGGGCCGCGGCGCAGCACCAGGCCGATCTGGTAGTGGATGTTCGTGGCTTCGGGGCCCGCGGCGTCGTAGCGCGCGACCGGGATCTGATCGTAGATGGCGTCGGCGCGGAGCGCGAAGCGCGGGCTGAAGTTCGCCTGCAGGCCTGCGAGCAGCGAGAGGCCGTCGGATTCGAGCGAACCGTTCGGCTGGATGCCGTTGGTGCGGTCGCGCACCCAGCCGGCGCCGAGGATGCCGACGAAGCGCTCGTTGAAGCTGATGTGGCGCGCGAGGTGCAGGTGCAGCGGTGATTGCCGCGCTTCCGGCGAGTCCGAGGTGCGCGTCATCGCGTTCGTCGCTTCGAGCGCGATGTTCGGCAACATGAAGATGCCGAGTCGCCCGCCGAATCCGGTGCCCGGTTCGGACGCGGCGCGTTCGTCAATCTTGGAATGGCGGAAGAGCAGCGCGAGGTCGAGCGTGCCTGACTCCTGCGCGGCGAGCGGGGCGGAACTGAGCAACGCGAGGATGCCAACGAGCGTTGCGCAGACGAGGCGAGTCACATGAACCTCCGAGAGGTGGGGACGTCTGCTCCACGCTGTGGGTCGGTCACGGGGAGCGCAATAGGACTCAGGGACTCCCTCACCCCCGAACAGCGTCACATTACGCGTCGGTGTTCGCGTACTCGACGCTGAGTTCCATCCCGTCCTTGGCGAGTACGACCTCGCCGTCGAACACCTCGCGCGCTTCGCGGCCTAGGTCACTCGGGTCGCGCGAATAGCGCGCCGAGAAGTGCGTGAGCGCGAGGCGCTTCACGCCCGCCATCTTCGCGACGGTCGCGGCTTCGCGAGCGGTGGAGTGCATGGTCTCCATCGCGCGGGCCGCTTCTTCGTCGCCGAACGTGGCTTCGTGCACCAACAGGTCCGCCCCGACGGCGTGCTCGATGGTCGCCGCACAGGGTCGCGTGTCGCCGGTGATGACGACGCGACGGCCCGGGCGCTCTGGTCCGACGAGTTCGCTCGGCGCGATCGTGCGACCGTCGTCGAGCGTGACGCTCTCGCCCTTGTGGATGCGTCCCCACAGCGGCCCTTCGGGAATACCGAGCGCCCGCGCGTGGTCCGGGTCGAAGCGGCCGCGGCGGATGTCCTCGACGAGCGCAAATCCAAGCGCGGCGCCCTTGCGATGCTCCACCTCGAAGGCGCGGATCTCGTAGTCCTTGCGACGGACCACGGCACCCGGCTCGAGGTCGGTGACCGTGAGCGGGAAGGTGAGCTTCTCGTTGCCGAGGCCCTCGGCGCGCTTGAACAGCGCCTGCGCGCCCTTCGGGCCCCAGATGCGCATTGGCTGCTCGCGCAGCTGCAGGGCCAGCGTCTTCAGCAGTCCCAGCGCACCGAGGAAGTGATCGGTGTGGAAGTGCGTGAAGAAGATGTCCTCGAGCGTGAAACCGACACCGTAGCGCATCATCTGCCGCTGCGTGCCTTCGCCGCAGTCGAACATGAGCGTCTCGCCTTCGCGCAGCAGCGCGATGGAGGAGACGCCGCGTTCGACCGTGGGCCGCGAGGCGGAGGTGCCGAGGAAGGTGAGCTGCATCTGGGAAATCTACTCGCCGACGAGCGCGTCCCAGCGTGCGCGTTCGATATTCGCACCGCTGACGGTGACGACGACGGGAAACGCCGTGGGGCGTAGCGCGCCGCTCCAGAGGGCGGCGACGCCGACCGCGCCGGAGCCTTCGACCGTGAGCCCATGCGCGCGATGCAGGTATCGAATCGCGTCCGCGACGTCAGCCTCCGCGACGGTCGCGATGGCATCGAGCGCGGCCTTCCCTTGCTGGAACATCTCGTCGTCCACGCGCCCCGCGAGTCCATCGCAGAGCGTCGGCTCGTCGGGGATGTCGATCGCATGCCCTGCGGCGAGCGCGAGGGCCATCGCGTTCGTCTTGATGGACTGCGCGCCGAGCACGCGCAGCTGCGGCGCGGCGTCGCGCACGTATCCGCCCATGCCGCCGACGAGTCCGCCGCCGCCCACGCAGATCACGAGCGTCGCGACGTCAGGGCGCTCCTCGAAGATCTCGAGCGCAACGGTGCCGGCGCCGGCGAGCAGGCTGCGACCCGTACACGGGCTGACGAAGGTCGCGCCGGTCCGAGCCGCGAAGGCCTTCGCCGCATCCTCGGCGGCGTCATAGCTGGGTTGCGACGCATCCACGCTGACGCCAAGCGACGCGATCTTGCCGCGCTTCACCGACGGTGCGCTGCTCGGCACAAAAATCGTGGCGCGAATGCCTAGCCGCTGCGCGGCCATCGCGATGCCGATGCCGTGGTTGCCCGCCGAGGATGCGACGATGCCTGCCTCGCGTTCGGCGGGGCTCAACGTGAGCGCGGCGTTGAGTGCGCCGCGCAGCTTGAACGAGCCGCCGTGCTGTTCGCACTCAAGCTTGAGCAGCACTTCGCCGCCCAAGCGCTGAGTTAGCGCGTCGTCGCGCACGAGCCGCGTGTGCCGGACGTACGGGGCGATGCGCGCGTGGGCGGCGCGAATCTCGTCGGCGCTGGGCAGGACGCTCGGGGACATGCGGAAGCTTACCGCGGAAACATCCGAATGTAGGCCTCGGCGTCGAACTTCTCGCGCGCGCGCGCCAGCGACATCGGGCGGATCACGCCGAAGACGGGTTTGTCGAACCACGGCCGGTCGAACTTGCCGAAGCACCACTGGATGCCGCCGTACGACGAGGGGTCGCGACCATCGAGCCCGTACTTGTTGTTGAGCAGGATCAAGTGCTCGAGCGCGTGCTTGTAGCGCGACGTCCAGAGCAGCACCGATTTGCCCCAGAGCATGCGCGTGACGTTGTGCATGTAGCCCGTGCGCACGAGCTCGCGCTGCGCGGCGTTCCAGAGTTCGTCGTGCGACTCGGCTTGCTCGAGCTGCTCCAGCGAGTAGATCGCCTCGCGGGGGTCGTCCTTGTGCTTCTCCATCGAGCGATGCACCCAGTCGGGCAGGCCCTTCAGCTTGCCGTGATTGGGATTGCGCACGCAGAAGTTGAAGGCGAGTTCGCGCCAGGTCACCAACTCGTCGGCGAACTTCGCGGCCGATGCCTTGTGGCCCGTCGCGCGCACGGTGCGGAGGACTTCGGCGGCGGAGATCTGCCCGAAGTGCAGGTAGGGCGAGAGGCGTGAGCTTCCGTCGGTGTCCGAGGGTTCGTTGCGACGCTCGGCGTAGTCGGCGAGGCCGTCGGCGCAGAAGGCCTTGAGGCGCGCACGTGCGCCCTCAAGCCCACTGGCGAAGGGCACGGCGGGCACCGCGTGGTCGATTTCACAGCTCGCGACTGCGGCCGGGACGTCGAGCGAAGCGAGGTCGAGGCGGTTCACTTCGAGCGAATCCCAGAGCGCCGGCGGGAACTTGGCACGCGGGCCGCGATCTTCGACCGGCTCCAGTGCGGAGTCGAGCACCTTGGCGATCTTCGGGCGGATCGTCCGCGCCGCGTACTCTTCCTTCACGAAGTTGCCGTAGGGCACGATGCAATGCGATTCCACTTCCACGACGCGCACGGGGCAGCGCTCGGCGAAGCGCGCCGTGCGGTCGGCGATGCCGGCCGTCGGGAAGAGGTCCGTGACGACGAGGGCGGCGCGCGCGGCGAGGCGATCGACGACCCGGCGATCGTCATCGCGTCGGCGGCGCAGCACGAACTGGTAGCGCAGGCCGAGCCGCTCGGCGCGACGGTGCAGCGCCTTGGCGTTCTCGAGGATGACCGTGTGGATGCGGTCGTTCGCGTGCTCGTAGGTCGGGTCGAGGCCCTGATGGATGAGCAGCGGCTTGCCGAGCGCGTCGGCTTGGAGGACGGCGTAGCGCAGCGCCCAGTTATCCTCGAAGCGGTGCGTGGCCTGCATCCAGTACAGCACGTACTCGCCGGCCGGGCGAGGGTCGGCGGCGTTGGCGTCGCGGCGGCGCAGCGAGAGCTGGCCGCGGACGTATTCGGACTCCAGGCGGTGGGCGGGGTGCTTGTCGGTCACGCTGGAGGAAGGGCAGGGGGTGGCGCAGGGTTCCCTCAGCCGCTAGTTTACTGCGTTCGGCGGCCTCGCCCCAGCCACATCGGGCGGGGCCGTATGCGTGACGGGAACTTGTTCAGGTCGTCTAGGGTAGGTAGGGCGACCGGGATCTGACCCACACGCGCTTCGGGGCTGTAGCTCAGCTGGGAGAGCGCTGCAATCGCACTGCAGAGGTCAGGGGTTCGATCCCCCTCAGCTCCATAGGTTTCACCAAGGTTTCCCCCCTTGCAGGAAGTAAGCCCGCCGCCGATCGGTAGGACGTAGAGTTCCAATGACGGCGTGCGAGGCACCCTGCAGGGATTTCCTGGTAACGGCGCGAACTTCGGTTCGCGCCGTTTGTGTTTGGGGGCTACCAGCCCATGCGCTTACGCAGCTCCGTGATGTGCGCGACGTGGTGCCGCCCGTGCCAGCTGTAGTTCGAGAGCGAGCTGTCCAGCGTCTGCGGCCCAGATTGCGGGTGTTGGTAGGGGGCCGCGAAGCGCTCCGGCGGCAGGGCGAGCAGCAGGGCGGCCCAGCGTTCGTGCACGGCGGCCAGCATGCGCAGCGAGACGTCGATGGGGAGCTGCGAGTCAGGGAGTTCGGCCCAGCGCTCTTCGTCGTAGGGCTTGACGGTCGGGTTGGACTCCGTGAGGGCGAGCTTCTGGCGGATGTAGCCGTTCGCGTGCGAGTCGGCGACGTGGTGCACGACCTGGCGGACCGTCCAACCCCCGGGCCGGTACGGCGTGTCAAATTGGGCATCACGGAGACCGGCGACGGCCGCGCGCATCTGGGCCGGCAGCTCAGCGATGTCGCGCAGGTGGTTGGCGCGCCATGCCGGCGTGATGCTGTCCTTGGGCGGCGTCCACGGTCCGATGGGAAAGCGCAGGTCGTGCGTCATGAGCGTCACTGGGAATGAGTGGCGAACCGGAGATTGGATGAGAGAAGCTACCGCGCGGAGATTGTCGATGGCTATCGGACGCTGTGTGCTCGCCGCGAGTGTCGCGGCGACGATGGCGGAGGCGCAGGAAGCGGCTCCGGCGAGCAAGCCGCAGGCGGTGTACTCCGACACGGCGTTCTTCGCAGAAGGCCTCGCGGCCGACCCGCGCACGGGCACGCTGTTCGTGACCAGCATCCATCGGCGCAACGTGTTGGTGGTCGCCGCGGATGGGAGCACGCGCTGGTTGCTGAGCGAGTCGCAGGGGCGCGATATCGGCGCGGTGTTTGGCGCCGTGCTGGACTCCGCGCGGGGGAGCCTGTGGATCACGAGTGCGAAGCTGCCGATGATGGCAGGGCGCGGCGCGGCGGATTCGGCCGCGCTCGCCGAACTGCTTGAGATCAGGCTGCGCGACGGCGCCGTGCTGCGGCGCCTGCGCCTTGGCATCGGAGACGGCATGCCTGGCGAGATTGCGCTCGCGCCGGACGGGAGCGTCTTGGTGAGTGACGGCATGCGTGGCCAGCTCTACCGGCTGCGCCCCGCGGGACGGGAGCTGGAGATCGTGCGTTCGCCGGCACTGCGGTCGCCGCAGGGGATCGCCCCGACTCCCGATGGATCCCTCGCGTATGTCGCCGACTGGTCGCGCGGGATCCTGCGCTGGGACTTGGCGACGGACTCCATCACCCCCGTCACGCTCGACGACGGACGTCTGTTGCGCGGCGTGGACGGGCTGCGCTGGCATGACGGGGCGCTGATCGGCATCCAGAATGGCGCCTCCCCGAACCGCGTGCTGCGCATCGGACTCGGCGCCGACGGCCGGAGCTTGGGGGCGCTGCGTGTGCTCGACGCGCCACCGGCCCTCGAAGGCGAGATGACAGTCGGCGTCGTGCTGGGGAGGGAGTTCGTGTATGTGGCCTCGAGCGCCTGGCCGTTCTGGACCGAAGAAGGCCAGCGACGTCCCGAGCGCGCCGCACTGCCGCCTGTGGTGCTGCGCCGCCTGCCGCTGCCCTGAGGCCCTGCACGGAGCCGAGGGGTTAGTTTTCGGTATCTGTCCCCTGTCATCCGTCCCGTGTCTGATACCGCTCCTACCCGTTCCCTCGACTTCATCCGCGAACTCGTCGTGGATGACCTCGCGACCGGCCGCTTCGGCCGTGCGCCGGCGACGCGTTTCCCGCCCGAGCCCAATGGCTT